>DAOUPQ010000025.1 GCA_030626085.1 Flavobacteriia bacterium | reverse complement strand
TTAGAGCCTTATAATGGTGATGTTGCATTTGAAGAGATTAAAAAGAATGTAAAATGTATTGTTTTGTGCGCTTCTGATCCATATGCTGTTTATGGTGTTATGAAGAGTTTTGATCTAAAACCCGATATAGTAAGAGGAATAGCAACTAATACTTACGCTGGTGCGGAATTGATTGAAAAACTGTGTAATGTGAAAGCATTAAATCTAATTGATCCGAAAACCACAAAAGAATTAAATGAAATACTTTTTAAAAAATTGAATTTGGAAAACTAAAATAAACCGTGAATTTGAGCATCAATTTTATCAATTACAAAGCCCAGATCTTCTTGATTATCAACAAAATTTAAATTATCAACATCAATTATTAGTAATTTACCTTTTGTGTATTTACTTATCCATGCTTCATATCGTTCATTTAGCCTGCTCAAATAATCAATACTAATTGTATTTTCAAAATCTCTTCCCCTTTTGTGAATTTGACCTACTAAGGTTGGAATACTACCGCGTAGATAGATCAATAGATCAGGTGGAGCCACCAAACGTTCCATCAATTCAAATAACGATTCATAATTACTAAAATCACGATTTGTCATTAAACCCATTGCGTGTAAATTAGGTGCAAAAATATTAGCATCTTCGTAAATAGTTCTATCCTGAATGATATTTTTACCACTCTGGCGAATTTTAAGTATTTGGCGAAAACGGCTATTTAGAAAATATATTTGTAAATTAAAAGACCATCTTTCCATCGAACCATAAAAATCATCTAAGTACGGATTCTCTTCAACCGATTCATAATGAGGTTCCCATTTATAATGTTTTGCCAAAAGTTTTGTTAAAGTGGTTTTCCCGGCTCCAATATTTCCAGCAATAGCTACGTGCATAATTGTTATTTAAGTTAAATTTGACGGGTTAAAGTTAATTAAAATTTTTATGAATTTGCAAAGTATTCATATCTGGATATGTTAATTTCATCTAGAACAGTTTTTAAATATGTTTTTTTTAAGCTATTTTTAAACTTTTACCTCTTTTTATAGTCTTAGAATAATTATGCATTGAATTTCTTTATCAAACTTTATTTAATAAATATCAATAACAGAAAATGAAAAAAAATATTTTAAAAATCACTTTGAGCATTCTATTAATTTCAACTTCTTTAAGTGCTCAAAACTTTCAGGGAAAAGCAATTTATGAGTCAAAAACAACTTTAGACATTGATTTTTCAAAGTCGGGAATACCAGCTGACAGAGTTAAAATGATTCAGGAAAGAATGAAAAATAATCTGGAGCGAACTTATGAATTAACCTTTGATAAAACCACATCAATTTATAAAGAAGAAGAAAAATTAGACCAAACTACTAGTGGTGGTGGTGGAATGCGTTTTATGATGATGCGAGGCGGAGTTTCAGGAAGACATTATAAAAATGTTCAAACCAAAAGATCTGCTAAAGAGAATGAGTTTAGTGGAAAGAAATTTTTGATTAAAGATAATTTGGCTAGTTATGATTGGAAAATGGAAGAGGAAACAAAAATGATTGGAGAGCAAATGTGTTTTAAAGCAACTACAGTTGTTGATATGCCTGTGAGAAGAGAAATGAGATTTGGAAGAAGAAATATGAATGATGAAGAAAAAAAAGAAAATGATATTTCAAATAAACCAACAACAGAACCTGTAATTGTTACTGCATGGTACACTCTTGATATTCCGATAAATCAAGGTCCCGGGGATTATTGGGGTTTGCCGGGATTGATTTTAGAAGTTAGCGCAAGAGATACTAAGATCATGTGTACAAAAATTGTTATGAATTCTAAAGAAAAAGCAGAATTGAAAGAACCAACAAAAGGGAAAATTGTTACGCAACAAGAGTATGATGATATAGTTATAAAGAAAACTGAAGAAATGAGAGAAAGATTTAGAAATGAACGTCAAAAAAGCGGAAATGAAGGTAGAATGATTAGAATTCATAATTAATTTTTATTTTCAAATTACTTTTCAGATGAAAAAAATCATATTTTTTCTTACTTTTTTAATACCTTTTTTTGCTTTTTCACAAACTGTAAAATTAGAGGGAACAGTAAAAGATAATTCTGGCCCTTTGGAGATGGCAAACGTAATTGCTTTTAAAAAAGGGACTAATTTATTGAAATCGTATTCGATAACCGATGCAAAAGGTCGTTATAAACTTAGCTTAGAACAAGATCAGGAATACACTTTAAAAGTAAGTTATTTAGGTTATGAAACTAAAAATGTAGATGTAAGTCTTAGTGATTCAGAAAATCAAACCAAGGATATTGTGATGTCTGAATCAAATGAATCACTAAATGAGATTGAGCTTACTTATGAAATGCCTGTTAAAATTATTGGAGATACCATAATTTATAATACGGATTCATTTACTACCGGAACAGAAAAAAAACTCGAAGATATTTTAGAAAAATTACCCGGTATTGAAATTGATGATAATGGTGAAATAGAAGTTGAGGGTAAAAAAGTTCAAAAGATTTTAGTTGAAGGCAAAGAATTTTTTGATGGTGATACTAAGTTGGCTACTCAAAATATTCCTGCAAATGCAGTTGACAAAGTGCAAGTATTGAAAAACTACAATGAAGTTTCGGGCATGCGAGGCATAACCAATAACGAAGATAATATTGCCATAAATATTAAGCTTAAAGAAGGAAAAACTAGGTTTTGGTTTGGAGAAGTCAATGCAGGAGCAGGTATTAGTGATGACGATTTTAAATACCTAGGCAAACCAAAACTATTTTATTACAGTCCTGATAAAAGTGTAAATATTTTGGCCGATTTTAATAATATTGGTTTACCTCCATTTACAAGAAGAGATTACTTTAGATTTACCGGTGGTTTAAGGGGAGCAATGCACGGAAGTGGAACATCATTTAATGTTTCATCTAATAGTCTTGGTTTTACTATGGCTCAAAATAATAGGGCACAAGAAATTGTTTCAAATTTTGCTGCTGCAAACTTTAGTTTAACACCAAAAGAATCATTGGTATTTAATGGTTTTTCTATTGTGAATGATTCTCGTACGGATATGTTTGTACAAAGGAACATTGTTTACAATGAATCAGGAATAATTGACAATAGTGAGACTGTTTCAAAGCAAAACAATAAACTGGCAATGTTAAAATTTAGTACAACTTATACGCCCAATAATGATTTGCATATCGATTACGATATATTCGGAAAAATTTCCAAACAAACTGAAAGTAATGATGTAACATCAACACAACGAAGTGCTGATACATATTTGGAAGAACAGCCGGTTTCTTTAAATCAGAATTTAAACGCTTATTATACATTAAATGAGAAAAATGTATTCTCATCAGAGCTGCAATACATTTATGAAAAAGACACACCTTTGTTCAACTCAATCGCTGAGGAACAGCCTTTTGAAATAATACCTTCAATTGATCAGGATTACTATGATCTTTTCCAAAATAGAAAATTTTCAACAAGTAAATTTGATGGAAAAGTAGAGTACTATTATTTGTTAAATAATAAGAGTAATTTAAATTTCACATTGGGTACAACTTTGAGTTCACAAAAATTTGAATCTGATATGTCACAAAAATTAGAGAATGATTCAATTGTAAATTTTGATGAAGAGAATTTAAATAATGACGTTGATTTTTATTTTTCAGATATTTTTTTAGGAATTCATTACAAGTTAGTAAAAGGTATATTGACTTTTAATCCCGGTCTTAGCATTCACAAGTATAAAGTAGAAGATGTTCAACTCGGCACAACTGATACTGATGAATTGACAAAAGTATTACCCGATATTTATGCGAGATTACAGTTCAATTCTTCTCAGAGTTTACGCTTTAACTATGCAATTACAACCCAATTCTCAGACATAAATAAGGCTGCTGAAGGTTATTTGCTCACAAATTATAAATCATTAACCAGGGGTAATAGAGAACTTGAAAATTCTCTAAATCACAGGTATTCATTAAGCTTTTTTAGTTTTAGTTTATTTTCATTCACCAATATAAATGCTTCAATTTCTTATACAAGAAAAGTTAATGGAATTAAAAATAATACAGAGATCATAGGAATTGATAGGGTTACATATCCTCTAAATTCAGAATTTGCTGATGAAACTTTTTCAGGTTTTTTCAGGTATGGCAAAACATATAATAAATTTAAAACCAATTTTAGAGCCAATATCAACAATTCGATATTTAACAATATTGTGAATGATGAATGGGTTGAGTCAAAAACATTTACTCAAAGTTATCGGGCAAGTGTGGCAACTAAGTTTAAAAATTCGCCAAACTTTGAAGTTGGTTATCAGCTGTCTTTTTCAAAATATGCTGCTACAGGTAGCACTACAAATCGACCCTTTGCCAATTTAGAGATTCCTTTTTTAAAGAGTTTTATATTTACTACAGATTATAGTTATTATAATTATAGAAATGATGAAAGAACCTATGAAAATAAATATTCGTTTTTAAATGCAAATTTATATTATCAACAAAAAGATAGTAAATGGGAATTTATACTAACTGGCAGTAATTTAACCGATAACAGGTCAATCAATACGGATAGTTATAATGAAATATCAAATACAAATACGACCTCTTTATACTATATCCAACCAAGACTTTGGATGTTCTCGGTAAAATATATTTTATAAGATTTTATAGTAATAAAGGGTACCATTATTATAAATATTAATTTTTCCTTTATTAAAAAAGAAATCATTTTTTCCTTGTGGCAATTCTATTGAAATTAATTTTTTATTTTCATTATCAATAAAAAATAATTTATCATTTTGAAAATATATAAATCCTTTCTTATAGGGAAATATTTTTTCAACATTTGTAATGTCATAAAAATTTATAAAGCTTGTATATTGGTTAAATTGCAGAATACCTGTTTTATTAAACAGCCATATATTTTCATTATTGCTAAATAGATTATCTGCCATAAAATTCTCTTGATAAAACCCAAGAGGTTGAGTCGTTAAATTGATTGTTTTGTTTTGATAATTATATAGTTGTAGTATATTATTATCTCTACTGTAAACCCATAGATCGTTCTCAGAAGCGTAACTTACCAATGAAATATTTGTATCTAGAAAAGTGATAGCTTGTGTTAATTCGTTAAGCTTGTTATCTAAAACAACAACCGAATTATAGTCTTTATAAAGCAAAATAATTTTAAACGGATTATTGATGTTTACCGATGTTATCTCCCCTAATTTTACGTTGCTATAAACTAAATTCTCACGTATATTTTTTTTGTGTAATATATTGTTTTGGATATAATAAATATTTTCCAACTCATCTACACCTATAAAACTATCGGCCATTAATGGAATTTTTGAAATAAGCTCTGTTTGAATTTCCTGAGCAAAAGAAATATTGATGAATAATGATAAAGCAAAAAGTAGTTTTGATTTCATACCAAACAAATGTAAGAAATAATATTCTTCTTAATGGTTTTAGTGAGGGTTTCACTTAAGGTGAAGCTCTCACTTATTCTACAAAAAGACATGATAATAATCAGGTCTTATATAAATATTTTAAATTTTTTTCATTTTAAAATCACAATCCAAAAGCCTTTTTTACTTTATCTACAAAATCCAATTTTTCCCAGGTAAATAACTCCACATCTAGTGTTATTTCACCTGCATAAGGAGATTTAAAAAATTTGGTGATTTTCTTGGGAGTTCTCCCCATATGTCCATAAGCTGCAGTTTCAGCATAGATTGGATTTCGCAATTTTAGACGTTTTTCAATAGCAGCAGGTTTCATATCAAATAAGTTTTCTATCACCTTTGAGATTTCACCATCGGTTTTAGCAATCTTGGCAGTACCAAATGTTTCAACATTAACTGATGTTGGTTCAGCTACACCAATTGCATAAGAAACCTGTACTAAAACTTTATCACAAATATCGGCTGCAACCATATTTTTTGCAATATGACGTGCAGCATAGGCAGCAGAGCGGTCAACTTTACTCGGATCTTTTCCGCTAAAAGCACCACCACCATGAGCTCCCCTGCCACCATAAGTATCAACAATAATTTTTCTTCCGGTTAAACCGGTATCACCATGCGGACCACCAATTACAAATTTACCTGTTGGGTTTACATGATAGGTAATATCGCCTTTAAATAATTTTTGAAGTTTTTTAGGCAATTTAGATACCATACGTGGAATTAAAATACCCACAATATCCTTTTTTATTTTTGCCAACATTATTTCGTCTTCATCAAATTCATCATGTTGAGTTGATAAGACGATAGTATCTATTCTTATAGGTTTATGATCATCGGAATATTCAATAGTAACCTGACTTTTAGCATCAGGGCGTAGATAAGTAATTTCTTTATTTTCTCTACGGAGGTCAGCCAGTTCTCTTAGTAATAAATGACTAAGATCAAGTGCCAAAGGCATATAATTTTCGGTTTCGTCAGTAGCATAGCCAAACATCATACCTTGATCACCTGCTCCTTGCTCTTCTTTTTTCTTGCGATCAACACCTTGGTTAATATCTTTTGATTGTTCGTGAATTAACGAGATTACACCGCAACTTTCACCATCAAATCGATATTCACTTTTAGTATAACCAATTTTATTGATCGTATCTCGTGCTATTCTGGCAACATCAATATAGGTTTTGGTATGAACTTCTCCGGCTAAAATTACTTGTCCGGTAGTTACCATAGTCTCGCATGCCACTTTTGATTCAGGATCAAAGGCTAAAAATGCATCCAATAAATTATCAGAAATTTGATCGGCAATTTTATCAGGATGTCCTTCTGATACGGATTCAGATGTAAATAAATATGACATTTTATTTTTTTTATTTGAGAAAAAATTGATTGCGAAAATTTCTAAAGAAGTAGATAAATACTGCTTTAGCATTTTTTAATATTCTGTCCTGATTGTTATCGGGATTTTTCAGAATCTGCTGAAAAAGTTCAGCAATAGAGGTTGCAATCAGTTCAAATTTTTCCTCTTGTTTAACGTTGCAAATCTATAAAATATAAAATTATTAAAGCAAATATTTTTAAATTTAAGTTAAAGAGTAATCGAAAGTGTTTAATTTTTTTTAAATCTGTTGTTTTAAAATATTTATAACTAAGTTCAAAAAAATAAATGAAATTAGGAGGAAATATTGTAGCTTTCGAAGTAAAAGGGGGAATTGAAGCGGGTAGAATTTTCTTAAATAAAATAAAAATGTGTTCTTTGTCGGCTAATTTAGGAGATACAAGAACTATTGTTATGCATTCGGCCTTAACAACATACAGTAAGTTATCCGAAACTGATAGATTAGAAGTTAGTATAACCGATGGTTTGGTAAGAGTATCAGTTGGTTTAGAACATATAGATGATATAATTAACGATCTTTATCAAGCATTAAATACTTAAAAATGTTATTGTATAATAATAAAAATAATGATCATTACAAAAAAGGTGTAACCAAACGCAGGAGCATGGTGAAGGCAATTACATGGCGTACAATTGGCACTCTAGACACGATCATTATTTCATATTTTTTAACAGGTCAGATAAAAATTGCTATTTCAATAGGTAGTATAGAAGTTTTTACTAAAATGATCCTATATTTTTTTCATGAAAGAATATGGAATTTAATCAAATGGGGGAAAAGAGATTAATAATGCAAAAAATCGAAGAGATATTAAAAGAAAAAATATTGATCTTAGATGGTGCAATGGGTACTATGATTCAGCAATATAATTTTACTGAAGAGGATTTTAGAGGCGAACGATTTAAAGATTTTCCGGTTCCTTTAAAAGGGAACAATGATCTACTTTCTATTACACAACCTGAAGCAATTAGAGAGATCCATAAAAAATATTTAGAGGCTGGTGCTGATATTATCGAAACAAATACTTTTTCGGGAACTACTATTGCAATGGCAGATTATAAAATGGAAGACCTGGTGTATGAGTTAAATTATGAATCTGCAAAAATTGCCAAAGAAATTGCTAATGAATTTACTAAAAATGAGCCCAAAAAACCAAGGTTTGTAGCTGGTTCAATGGGGCCAACTAATAAAACGGCAAGCATGTCACCCGAGGTAGATGATCCGGGTTTTAGGGCGATTACTTTTGAAGAATTAAAAACTGCGTACAAACAACAAGCAGAGGCACTGATTGATGGAGGTGCAGATCTTCTTTTAGTAGAAACAGTTTTTGATACTTTAAATGCCAAAGCAGCATTATTCGCTATTGAAGAAATAAAATCTGAACGAAAAATCCATATTCCGGTGATGGTAAGCGGAACAATTACCGATGCAAGCGGTAGAACCTTATCAGGTCAAACTGCTGAAGCTTTTTTGATATCTGTTTCGCACATTCCGTTATTGACAGTTGGTTTAAATTGTGCATTAGGAGCCAAACAATTAACACCGTATTTACAGATTATTTCTGATAAAACAAGTTTTGCAGTATCTGCACATCCCAATGCCGGATTACCGAATGCCTTTGGAGAATATGATGAAAGTCCGCAGGATATGGCAGAGCAGATTAAAGAATATTTAGATAAAAATTTAGTGAATATTGTTGGTGGTTGTTGTGGAACAACTCCGGATCATATTAAGGCAATAGCTGAAGTCGTTAAGGATTATAAACCGAGGATTGCCGTACAATAAGTTAAAATTTAATATTGGATTTACGAAGTTCGTTTCCTGTGAGGTTTTATAATCTTTCAGGTATAATAGAAAAGATTTTTTAATTATTTTTCACTTCGTTCTGAATGATACAAAAATGGATTGTAAAAAATTAAAATTATCGGGTTTAGAGCCATTGATCATTGATGAAAACAGTAATTTTATTAATATTGGCGAAAGAACAAATGTAGCAGGATCACGTAAATTCCTTCGATTAATCAAAGAAGAAAATTATGATGAAGCGTTAGATATTGCTCGTCATCAAGTAGAAGGTGGTGCCCAGATTATAGATATAAATATGGATGATGGCTTGATAGACGGGAAAAAAGCCATGGTAGATTTTATGAATTTGATTGCTGCTGAGCCTGATATTGCCAGAGTTCCAATAATGATCGACAGCTCAAAATGGGAGATCATAGAAGCCGGATTACAAGTAGCTCAGGGAAAATGCATAGTAAATTCCATTAGTTTAAAAGAGGGTGAAGAGAATTTTATCAATCAGGCAACTTTAATAAAACGATATGGTGCAGCTGCCATTATAATGGCTTTTGATGAAGTTGGTCAGGCCGACAGTTACGAACGCAGATTAGAAATTACAAAACGATCTTATGATATTTTGGTAAATAAAGTTGGTTTTCCACCACAAGATATTATTTTTGATTTAAATATTTTTCCGGTTGCTACCGGAATGGACGAACATAAATCCAATGCTACCGATTTTATTGATGCAACTCGCTGGGTTAAAGAGAATTTACCTTGTGTAAGTGTTAGTGGGGGATTGAGTAATGTATCTTTCTCTTTTAGAGGAAATAATACTGTAAGAGAAGCGATGCATTCGGTGTTTTTATATCATGCCATTCAGGCGGGGATGAATATGGGAATTGTAAACCCTACTATGTTAGAGGTCTATGATGAAATTCCAAAAGATCTCTTAGAACATGTTGAAGATGTAATCCTTAATAGAAGAGATGATGCTACGGAAAGATTATTAGAATTTGCTGAGACAGTTAAAGGAACAAAAAAAGAACAAATAATTGATCTTTCATGGCGAAAAAAATCATTACAAGATAGAATTACACACGCTTTGGTAAAAGGTGTTGATGCTTTTATTATTGAAGATATTGAAGAAGCCAGGCAAAATGCTGATGAACCGGTTGAAGTAATAGAAAATAATTTAATGACTGGTATGAGCGTAGTTGGAGCGTTTTTTGGTTCCGGGAAAATGTTTTTACCTCAGGTTGTAAAATCAGCAAGGGTGATGAAAAAAGCAGTGGCTTATTTAACGCCTTATATTGAAGAGATGAAAGAAGCCCCTAAATCCCCAAAGGGGACTTACCACTGGCAAACTGCTAATCCTGTTTTGTATGGACTTTTAAAGGATCATGCAAAGAAAATGAGAAATCAACCCACTGAAGCAGAGTCTTTATTGTGGAATGTTCTTAACGGAAAACAATTGGAAGGATATAAGTTTAGAAGACAACACATTATTGGTGAATATATAATTGATTTTATCTGTTTAAGAGAAAATTTGATTATAGAAGTAGACGGATTAATTCATCAATTACCTGAGAACAAAGCAAATGATAAAGAACGAACTAAATGGTTAGAATCGGAAGGTTATAGAGTTATAAGATTTACGAATAAGGATGTTTTAACAAATTTAGATTTTGTATTGGAATCTATTTTAAAAACATTGAAGGCTCTCCCTTTGGGGGTTGGGAGGGCAGAGGCTGCTAAAATATTAATGGCAACCGTAAAAGGAGATGTTCATGATATAGGTAAAAACATTGTGAGTGTGGTTCTAAGCTGTAATAATTATAAAATTATAGATCTTGGTGTGATGGTGCCACCAGAAAAAATTATTGAAGCTGCCAAAAAAGAAAGTGTTGATGTTATAGGATTAAGTGGTTTAATTACACCTTCGCTTGATGAGATGGTATTTTTGGCAAAAGAAATGGAACGTCAGAATTTTAAAGTCCCATTATTAATTGGCGGTGCTACAACTTCAAAAGCACATACGGCTGTAAAAATTGATCCCGAATATAAATACGGTGTTGTACATGTTTTAGATGCTTCAAAAGCTGTGACTGTTGTTGGTGACCTGTTAAACAAAAAAAATTCTGAAAAATATCTAAAAAATATTAAAGAAGATTATAAAAAAGTTCGTAAGGGATTCTATAGCAGGGCTAAAAAGAAAGAATTTTTAACTTTAGTTGAAGCTCGAAATAATAAACTAAAAATTGATTGGGTTAATGAAATAATTCCTACTCCAAAATTTATCGGAACCAAAGTTTTTGAGAAGATTAATTTAAAAAAGTTGATTGACTACATTGATTGGACTCCATTTTTTAGAACTTGGGAATTACATGGTAAATTTCCTGAAATTTTAACCGATGAAAAAGTAGGGGAGGAAGCAACAAAATTATTTACAGATGCTAAAATGATGCTTAAAAGAATTGTTAAAAATAATTTATTGGAAGCAAAAGCTGTCTTTGGAATATTCCCGGCAAATACAGTTGATAATGATGATATTGAGGTTTATGAAAATTCATTCCGCGAAAGCGTAAAAGCTAACTTTATTACACTTCGCCAGCAAGGTAAAAAGAGAGCAGGTATTGCAAATATTGCATTAGCAGATTTTATTGCGCCAAAAGAGTCAAAAAAAGAAGATTATATTGGTGCTTTTTGTGTTACTGCCGGGTTTGGAACGGATGAATTAGCAAGAGAGTTTGAGGCTGAACATCAAGATTATGAAGCAATCATGGTAAAAGCCATTGCAGATAGATTGGCCGAAGCTTTAGCAGAATATTTACATCAGGAAGTGCGAAGACAATTTTGGGGTTATGCAAGTGACGAGCAATTTATAAACAATGATTTGGTAAAAGAAAAATTCAGAGGAATTCGTCCGGCACCCGGTTATCCTTCTTGTCCTGATCACACTGAAAAAAGAACTATTTGGAATTTACTAAAAGTTAAAGAAAATATTGGCGTAAAACTAACCGAAGGATTGTCCATGTGGCCGGCAGCATCTGTTTCGGGATATTATTTTGCCAATAAAAAGTCAAAATATTTTGGTTTGGGTAAGATCACTAAAGAACAAGTGCAAGATTTTGCAAAAAGGAAAAATATGAAAATTGATGAAGCAAAAAAATGGTTATCACCAAATTTAGAATAGAACATGAAAATTACAGAACATATAAAAAAAGCAAAAGGAAAGACTTTATTTTCATTTGAAATAGTTCCTCCTAAAAAAGGACAACATATTCAAAAATTATATGATAATATTGATCCTTTGATGGAATTTAAACCGCCGTTTATTGATGTTACAACCTCAAGAGAGGAATATATTTATGTAAAGAAAACAGGAGGATTATTAGAAAGAAAAATTACACGTATGCGCCCAGGAACTGTTGGAATATGCGCTTCAATTATGCATAAATATGATGTTGATCCGGTGCCTCATGTTTTATGTGGAGGTTTTACCAAAGATGAAACCGAATATGTTTTGGTTGACTGTCATTATCTGGGTATTGATAATGTTATGGCATTGAGAGGTGATGCGATGAAACATCAATCTTATTTTGAGCCAACCAAAGATGGATATTCTTATGCATCAGAACTGGTAAAACAAATTGATGATCTAAATAAAGGTAAATATTTGCACGATATAACCGATATGCCTCATAGATCGGATTTTTGTATTGGTGTTGCCGGTTATCCGGAAAAACATTTAGAATCACCAAGTATGGAAGCTGATCTCAGAAGACTTGTTCAAAAAGTTGAAGCAGGAGCAGATTATGTGGTAACTCAAATGTTTTTTGACAATAAAAAGTATTTCGATTTTGTAAAAGCAGCAAGAGAAATTGGAATTTCAGTACCGATTATTCCGGGTATTAAGCCGGTATCAATTATGAGGCATCTCAATATGTTACCACAAGTTTTCAGAATTAATTTACCGGATGATTTGGTTAAAGAAATTGAAAAATGCTCAGATAACAAACAAATTAGGGAAGTTGGTAATGAATGGGCAACAAAGCAATCTAAAGAATTATTAGATGCCGGAGTTCCGGTTGTACATTATTATTCAATGGGAAAATCAGATAATATTAAAGCAATAGCTTCGCAGGTTTTTTAAAATATAATTTTCTTATAAGGTTATCACTTATTTTAATACAATTATAAGAAAAAGAAATTCACAATAATAATTAAACTCAAATTATTGTTTATTTTTGTATTTCAAATTAGAAAAAATTAACTAAAAATAAAAATTATGGCAATAGAAGTAACTGATGCAACATTTGAAGAAGTAGTATTAAAATCTGACAAACCCGTTATAGTAGATTTTTGGGCTGTATGGTGTGGACCGTGTAGAATGCTACATCCAATATTAGACGAAATTGAAAAAGATTATAGTGATAAAATAGTTATTGCTAAAGTTGATGTTGATAATAACCAAAAATATGCTGCTGAATATGGTGTAAGAAACATTCCAACTGTTTTGATCATAAAAGGTGGAGAAGTTGTTGAAAAACAAGTAGGTGTAGCACCAAAATCAGTTTATACTAATAAGATTGACGTTCTTTTATAAAAAGGACATCATATGAATTATAAAGGTTTGATTTTGTAATCAAACCTTTTTTTTGCTTGAAAAATAACTATTTCTTACTTTTAAAATATGCAATTATCCGAAATTAACAATTATTCTACATTTCAAAATCTCGAACTTTTAGCACGGCAAGTTGTTGAAGGTTTTATAACGGGTATGCATAAAAGTCCGTTTCATGGTTTTTCAGTTGAATTTGCAGAACATCGACTATACAACAAAGGAGAAAGCACAAGGCATATTGATTGGAAATTATATGCCAAAACAGACAAATTATTTGTAAAACGATATGAAGAAGAAACCAATTTAAGATGCCAGATCATTATTGATAATTCTGCATCTATGCATTTTCCAGAAAGCAATAATTCAAAATTTACAGAATTGAATAAAATAGGTTTTTCTGTAATGGCAACGGCTTCTTTATTAGAAATATTAAAGCGTCAACGGGATGCTTTTGGCTTAAGTTTATATACAGATAAGATAGATTATTTTGCTCCCGCAAAAGGGAGTGAAAAGCATAGAAGGATGTTATTGGAGCAATTACAGGATCTGTTGCTAAAAGAATCTATTAAAGCAACAGACACCTATAAAGTTTTACATGAAATTGCAGAGAAAATTCACCGGCGTTCATTGATATTTTTATTTACAGATATGTTGCAGGCTGATAAGAATGATGAAGCATTATTTGAAGCCTTACGTCATTTAAAGTATAACAAACACGAAGTTGTTTTGTTTCACACATTTGAAGGTAAATTAGAATACAATTTTGATTTTGATCAAAAACCAAAAAAATTTATTGATGTTGAAACAGGAGAAAGAATAAATTTATACGCTGATTCTATCAAAGAAAATTATAAAAAAGCAGTAAATAAATATTTTAATGATCTTAAAATGAAATGTATGCAGTATAAAATTGATTATGTTCCTATAGATATTAATTCAGGGTTTAATCAAATTTTAACAGCATATTTAATAAGGAGACAACGGTTTTTATAAAAAAAAGTAAAAATATTTTTGTCATAATAAAAAACGCACTTATATTTGCAACCGCTTAAAGCAACGGTTTGGTAGTTCAGCTGGTTATCCCGAGTACTCGGGACTGCCTGTTACCAAAACAAATAAGTTCATTACATGTTTTATGTTTATATTATTAAAAGTAAAATAGATAATTCGTTTTACATTGGT
>DAOUPQ010000041.1 GCA_030626085.1 Flavobacteriia bacterium | reverse complement strand
TTTAATGGGAAACACTATCTAATTAGTGAACATTTTACAGGATATTTAAAACCTCAAAACAAAAATATCGGTATAGCTGAACTGTTTTTGTCAAAAATAATTGTCAAACAAGCCGATTATGTTTGTCCGGTTAGTGAAAATTTGAAACAAAATATGCAAATGTTGGGTCTGGAAGGAAATTACAAAATCATTCCAAACGTAGTTGACACTAAAATATTTACACCAAATAAAAAGAATGAAAAAGCATTTACACTTATTCATTTATCCAGTTTAATTGATAATCACAAAAATATTACGGGAATATTAAATACAATTAGCAAATTACAAAATCATATACCCAACTTTTTATTTTATCTAATTGGTGATAATCCTTTTCAATATCATAATTTGATCGAATCATTAAAAATTAATCAAAAAAACATCAAATTGATCGATCAAATTAAACATCATGATGTTGCAAAATATCTGCAAAAATCAGATGTTTTGATCTTATTTAGTAACTATGAAAATTTACCCTGTGTGATCTTAGAAGCCTTTGCATGCGGTGTAAAGGTTATTTCAACTGATGTAGGTGGGGTCAGTGAATTTTTTCCAAATAATTTCGGTAAATTAATCGATATTAAAAATGAAAACCAATTGCTAAATGAGATTTTAAACTTGTACGATATTAATAGTCACCAAAAAAATGAAATGCATCTATATGCTGTTGATCACTTTAGTAAAAAAAAGATAAATGATGATTTTTCTAAACTTTATAAAAGTATCTTAAAAAGAAAACTATGATATATAATTTTAAAAAATTTATATCTGGATTTTTAAACCGAGATGGGTTTCATGTTCTATATGCTACAATTTTAGCCAGAATTTTATCATTTTTTGCTTCGTGGATAGCATTACAATTGATTCCAAATTATGAATTAGGTTTGGTTATCTATTCGATCAATATTATTTCATTGATCATTCCAATTAGTGGCTTTGGCGCCTCTCAGGGTTTATTACGTTATGGTGCTTTGCTTGAAACTGACAAAGAAAAAAACAATTTGTTTACCTATGTACTAAAAAAAGGAAGTGCTTTTTCAGTTGTATTAATTGTAATTGTTATTTTATTTAGTTCACTATTAACCAATAATTTATCAGAAACAAGACCTTATTTAATTGCCATATCATTTTCAATTATTACTTTATTTTTATTGGAGAGTATCAAAGTTCAATTTAGAATATTGCATAAAAATAAACTCTTTGCCAAAACCGAGATAAGTTTCAATGTTCTTCTTGTAGTAATGGTATTTTTAGGAAGTTACTATTTTAAAGAAAATGGGTATGTTGCAGCTTTAATAATAGCACCCCTTTTAACTTTTTTGATCTACCTTCCTAAAATTAAATTCAGAGTTTCAAATTCAACTACTTTTCAAGATCCTAATCTTGATTTCTGGAAATACAGTTTTTATACATCACTCTCCAATGTGGCAACACAACTACTCATTGTTTTGGATATTGTATTGATAGGTAATATTTTAAAAAATCCAGAAATGATTACAATTTACAAATATGTTTCTCTTATCCCATTTAGTATTCTGTTTTTACCAAGAGTGTTCTTAACAACTGATTTTGTTACGCTTACTAAAAATCATAGAGATAAAACTTTTATAAAAAATTATATCAAAAATTATTTATTCTTATTCCTATCTTTAAGTATTTTCATTGTTTTGTTTACCTTTTTATTTTCTGAATTTATTTTAGGGCTTTTTGGAGAAGAGTTCAAACAATACACTTTAACTTTTAGAGTTTTAATTATAGGAATTACTGCAATATTAATTTTAAGAGGTCTATACGGGAATTTATTATCGGCAATCGGAAAAGCTTATATTAATTACTGGATCTCAATTATTGCAATAGTTATCAACCTGATATCAAATTATATCTTAATCCCTAAATATGGAATTTTAGGAGCTGCCATAACTTCAGCAATTATTATGTGGGTAACTTCTGTTTTATCTGTAATTTTTTATAATTATCACAAAAATAAATAATATCATATCAAATCTTTATTAATAAAAACTAAATTTTCTCCTTCTTGATATTGACTAAAATTATATTTTGATAACTCCATAACTACTAATAAGTATTTCAGGTTTTTCAGCATCTATTTTGAATTATTTTATTAATTGCTTTATGATTATCTAATAAAAGTTGCTTTCTTCAACCAATAATAAGTTTCTAATTCTGCGCCAAAACTTTTAAAAAATGAAGCGATCTCAGGAATCATTGATCCTTCAAAATCGAAAATTAAATTTGAATTTGAGTTTTGTTTAATTACATGATCGATAAGATAAGACATTACCTGTTTATTTCTACCTTCCGCATCTATTGCCGAAAATAAGTAGGTAATTCTATTGTTATCATATAAAAATACAGCACCTCCGATCAGATTACTTTTTTCATTTTTTATTTCCAAAATCTTAGAATTCTTTTGGCCTCTAAGATTAATGATCAGCTTATCTAATATTTTAAAATCAAATTTAGAATTTCTCAATTCCTTTCCTTTATTGATCTTAAATAAATGAATCAAATTTTGCAAATCTTCAGTTTCTTCAATTCTTAAATTAGCTTTTTTAGCTTGATTGATACTCCATTTTCTACTTTTTGAATAATTTTTACGGAGCAATTCATAATTTGTATTCAATCTTAAAATAAAATTATCTCTCTTTCCCAGTTTTTTATGATTGAATTCATTAAGTGAATTAAAAAAATAATCAACCAGAACAAACTTTTTTGGAATCTTTGAAATAAAACTTAAAATCAGATTCTCATCAATATCTGATCTAGAAAAAACACCTAATTGCTGAACCCAAGATGGTAAATAAATATAATTTAAACCGTGTTTTTTTCTTTTGGGTAACGGCATAACTGCAGTATAATCACCCAAAACCAATGCATCCCAATCGTCAGTTACAATGTCTAAATACCAACTGTATGCATAAATTCTGGAATTTATTGAATTGTCAATGCAAGCATTGTACTTTTCAATATTTAATTTTGTTCTTGGAAGATATTTTATGAACATCCCTGATTAGTGTTGACCGGTTTTTATTAATTTTCTAACTGATTTTTAAACCCCTCCGTACTGCGGATACCTCCCCTTAAAAGGTGAGGAGCTTCATATTTTGCACCTCGTGATTTGCAAAGATAAGATCAATGGACTTTACGATATTCGACTTTTTGATAATTTTTACTTCTCACTTTAGACTTCCAACTTCTCACTTTTCACACTCCATCTCACTTATTCTCTTGATCATTTCTTCAAATTTTTCACTCCACCCTTTCCATCTTCCATAACCACTAACAGATTCATTATGAAATACTGTAATAAAGGTTCCATTTACTTTTTTAACCTCATCAGCTAATTTGTAAATAACATCAAATGATCTTTTTGTGGATAAATTTAAATAATCTTTAAGTGTTCCGTCCATAACAGCAAAAGGCATGATTTTTAAAGGAGTTTGAATTTCAAAATCCAGATCATAAAAATAAAAAGGCGTACAGGTTCCTGCTCTAAATCCATAATGTTGTGCATAGCCCATAGTGTAATCCTCTTTAAATTCTAAATCAACCAAATATTGATAAGTTTCGGGCAATTCCATTCGTAAATAATGCTGACGGGTTTTAGTGATAGGAAAATTAACAATATCTTCCAATCTTTTTTTCTCCTTCTTCAATTTCAATTCATTTTTCATCGTAAAATACGAAGGATGTAAACCCACTTTTGCATAATCAGCAATATCTTTAATCAGTAATTTATACTTTATATTATTAACTGAAACATTCTTATCGTATGTGGTATATTCACTTAGTAAAAAAAAGAAAATAGTTTTGACATTGTTTTTTTCTTTTAAACGGATTATTCTTTTATAAATATCAAAAGGATCTCTTTTAAAATTAAAGATCACAAAATATCTGTCAATAATATTTTGAATTTGAAAACGAAAAAGATCATTAATCGTTCCACCAATTAATCTGATAATACCTTTGTATTTAAAATTGTAAGCAATATCAACATCAATAGTTGAAATAAATTTAAATTCCCTTTTTTCAAATTCACAATCAGGAAATTTTT
Organism: Flavobacteriia bacterium; assembly: GCA_030626085.1. Taxonomy (GTDB): domain Bacteria; phylum Bacteroidota; class Bacteroidia; order Flavobacteriales; family Flavobacteriaceae; genus Namhaeicola. The sequence goes on along the minus strand of DAOUPQ010000041.1, from coordinate 8,112 downwards.
CCAACAATATTTCTTTTAATTTATATGCCCATATATCTACTATAGGTTTATCTAAAAATTTATTTTGATATGCAAGACTTTCTTCCGCTGGATACCTATCAAACTCATCTTTAACATGAGGCAAATATTCTTCATATCTACTCAACAAATAAAAACTGGCAGCAAAAAGATCAAAAGGTACAGGAGACTTTGAATTAACTTGAAAGAAACAAGGCACATCATCCCATAAAGTAATATGAAAATCTAGATAATCTATTCCCTGCTCAAATAATAGATCGGTACTACTTACAAAAAGTTCATTACCTAAAGCTTGTTTTGTATAGGATAATTTCATGCCATCATGAGCAATGAATATCTCAATCTTTGTAGTAAAATCGACTTTTACACCTAAAATACGTGTAAAAATATGTTTAAAAGTGTAGGTTAATCTCGGTGTTATTTTATGAGCATATACTAACAGCATTTCAATTAATTTTATCAAATCAAATGTAAACTTTCTAATTGGTATTAAAAAACTTACAATAAATTTTCATCAGCAAAACTTGTGTATTTCTTTTCGGTAATAATTAAATGATCAAGCACTTTAATATCCAATATATCACCTGCCTTTTTTATTTTTTTTGTCAGATTAATATCCGATGTGCTCGGCTTAACAGTTCCCGATGGATGGTTGTGACAAAGAATTATTCCGGTAGCCGAATGTTCCATTGCTTTTTTAAAAACTATTCTTGAATCTACTAATGTTCCTGTTAAACCCCCTTTACTCAAAATGGTTTTATGTAAAATTTTATTTGAATTATTTAAAAACATTATCCAAAACTCTTCGTGTTGCAAAGTACCTATTAACGGTTGCATTACTTCAAAAACATCATTACTGCATGTAATTTTTGTTTTCTCAAGTGCTTCTTCCAAACGCCGGCGCAAACCCAATTCTAAAGCAGTAATAATTGTAACTGCTTTTGCTTCGCCAATACCTTTAAATTTTGTTAAATCATTAACTGTTAATCTTCCTAATTCATTTAAATTATTATTTACTGAAGCTAAAATTCTTTTTGACAATGCAACAGCATTTTCATCTTTATTTCCTGATCCTATCAAAATAGCGATCAATTCAGCGTCAGATAGAACAAATCTTCCTTTGTTCAACAATTTTTCCCGAGGGCGATCATCTTCATTCCAGTTTTTAATTGTCAGGGTTTTATGACTTAAATTCATCTGTTTATAATTATTGATCTTTATCGGTCATATGGAACATTCATATAATCATTTCCGTGTGTGACGATATTTTTAGTCATGAATGTTTCATTATTATTTTTCTTTAAAGATATAAAAGAAAAAGTAATACATTTGTATAGACCAAACTATTTCATAAAATTTAAATTATGAACATTATTATTGCCGGAGCCGGTGAAGTTGGATTTCATCTTGCAAAATTGCTTTCTTTTGAATCTCATAATATTACTTTAATAGATAAAGATAAAGATCGTTTAATCTATGCCGATACAAGATTAGATATAAAAACATTTCAAGATGATGCTACTTCAATTAAAGCATTAAAAGAAGTTAATATTGCGCATACTGATCTATTTATCGCCGTTACTTCATCCGAAACAACCAATATCACACTTTGTGTTTTATCAAAACGATTGGGAGCCAAAAAAACCATCGCCAGAATAAGGAATAGTGAATTCATAAAAAATAAAGATGAAATAAATTTTAAAGAATTGGGTATCGACGAGCTAATTTCAACAGAAGAATTAGCCACAAATGAGATTAAATTATTATTAGAAAAAGGAGCTTTTCACGATACACATGAATTTGAAAATGGCGCTTTAATTATGGTAGGCATAATTATGTCAAAATCAGCGCCAATTGTTGGTTTAACTGTTAAAAAAGCCGCTGCTACTTTTACAGATATCCATTTTATACCAGTAGCTATTCAACACAATAAATCTCAACAAACAATAATTCCGAGAGGTAATACTGTTTTTGAAGACAAAGATCAGGTTTATTTTATCACTACTCCTGAAGGTGTTGACGAAATTCAAAAACTATCAGGAACTTCAAGTAAAGCCATTAAAAATGTAATGATTGCAGGTGGCAGTGAAATTGGCAAGCGAACTGCTATTGAATTGTGCGATAAAGATTTAAATGTAAAACTTATCGAATATAATAAAGCACGGGCAATTGAATTGGCAGAACAATTAACTAAGACTTTAGTTATTTATGGTGACTGTAGGGATGTTGAACTTTTGGATAATGAAAATGTTGATGAGATGGATGCTTTCATAGCTGTTACCGGTCGTTCAGAAACCAATATCATGTCGTGTTTGGTAGCAAAATCAAAAGGTGTAAAACGCACCATTGCCTTGGTTCAAAATATTGATTATTTTAAACTTTCAAAAAGTATTGGTATAGATACTTTGATCAATAAAAAGCTATTGGCTGCCAATAGTATTTTTAGATATATTAGAAGAGGTGAAGTATTGGAAATGACAATTTTAAACAATGTAAATGCTGAAATTTTAGAATTTAAAACTCATGAAGATTCGAAAATTACCAAAAAGAAAATAGCTGACCTTAATTTTCCCAGAAATGCTATAATTGGCGGAGTTATTAGAGGTGAAGAAGGCCTCATCCCTCTTGGTGATTTTAAAATTCAAAAAGATGACAAAGTTGTTGTTTGTTGCCTGCCGGACACTATTTCTAAAGTTGAAAAATATTTTAATTAATTCAGTTTTCAGATAAAACTAACCGTTTTCTTTACATAAATGAAAAAGATCAACTTCAAAATCGTTATACAAATGATGGGTTTCTTACTCATCTTTAACGGTGTGTTTATGCTCGTGTCAGCTTTAGTAAGTTTGTATTATGATGATGGTGCTTTACAAGGAATATTATTTGCAGGGATTTTATCTATTATTGTTGGTGGCTTATTTCAATTTGCTACAAAAGGATTTAAAAAATTGATCAAAAAAAGAGAGGGTTATTTAGTAGTAACACTTGGATGGATAATCATATCAATATCTGGTACTTTGCCCTATATTTTTACTGGTGCAATTCCTTCTTTTACAAATGCTTTTTTTGAAACGATGTCGGGATATACAACAACAGGTGCTTCCATTTTAAATGATATTGAAAGTATGCCAGCCAGTATTTTATTTTGGCGAAGTACTACACATTGGATTGGTGGTATGGGTATTATAGTTTTAACTATTGCCATATTACCATTATTGGGAATTGGTGGGATGCAGTTGTTTGCCGCTGAAGCTCCCGGACCTTCGGCTGATAAATTACATCCTAGAATTACAGATACAGCTAAACGGTTATGGTTAATATATTTTACTTTAACACTTGTTGAAGCAATACTTTTAAAATTTGCTGGCATGAGCTATTTTGATGCTTTAAATCATGCTATGAGCACTTTATCTACCGGAGGTTTTTCTACTAAAAATACAAGTGTTGCTTATTGGAATAATCAACCCCTTATACAATATATCATCATACTTTTTATGTTTATTGCAGGAACAAATTTTGTATTGAGTTATTATGTTGCCAAGGGAAAATTTAAAAAACTTTTTCAAGACGATGAATTTAAATATTACTTTTTTGGCGTAATTGGGGTAACCCTACTTACAACACTTATCGTATATTTTCATGCAGAAGTTTCTAATGAAGCAACAGATATCCAAAAAATTGCTCATCCCATGGTTTTAGGTGAATGGGAGAGTTCGCTTAGGCATGCCTTATTTCAAGTTATTGCAATAGTTACAACAACAGGTTTTGTTTCAGCAGATTTTACGATCTGGTCACCATTTTTAACTGTTGTTTTCTTTTTAATTATGTTTTCAGGTGCATCTGCCGGTTCAACCGCAGGTGGTGTTAAAATTGTAAGACAAATTATAATGATTAAAAATGGCTTTTTTGAATTTAAAAGAACATTGCATCCCAATGCAATAATCCCGGTTAGATATAACGGAAAAGCTGTTGATAGAGGTATTGTTTTTAATATTATGGCTTTCTTTATTTTCTATTTAATGATCTTTGCCTTAGGAAGTTTGATTTTCAGTATTCTGGGATTAGATTTTATCTCCTCACTAGGAGCTGCTGCATCATCATTAGGAAATGTAGGTCCTGCACTTGGTACTTTAAGTCCGGTTAATAATTATGACAGTTTATCCGATTTTGGTAAATGGTGGTCTGCTTTTTTAATGCTTTTGGGTAGATTAGAACTTTTTACAGTTCTGATAATTTTAACACCATATTTTTGGAAGAATAATTAAAAAATATTTTAAATGCTTCTTTTTATTAATAATTCTTACTAATTTATCATTTTACTTCATATAAACCTATCATATAACTAAACCAAGGAAATTCTGTAACTTGCAATCATAATTTTTTATTCTAAAAAATGAAAAGAGTTAAACCATATATTCCAAAAACTAAAATACGTATAGTAACTGCCGCCTCACTTTTTGACGGACATGATGCATCAATCAATGTAATGCGCAGGATAATTCAATCAACAGGTGTAGAGGTTATTCATTTAGGTCATGACAGGAGTGTAGAAGAAATTGTAAATACAGCTATTCAAGAAGATGTTAATGCCATTGCACTGACTTCCTATCAGGGTGGACACAACGAATTTTTTAAATATATGTATGACCTTTTACAGGAAAAAGACGCATCACAGATCAAAATTTTTGGTGGCGGTGGTGGTGTGATTTTACCTGAAGAAATTAAAGATCTAATGAATTATGGTATTACCAGAATCTATTCTCCAGATGATGGAAGAAGAATGGGGTTACAAGGTATGATCAATGATATGGTTGAACTATGTGATATAAGCCCATCCCTAGCTCTTCTTAAAGGGAATGGGGTTTCTGAAGAATTAAAACAAAAAGATATAAATACTATTGCTCGTTTAATAACACTGGCTGAAAATAATCATGATGAATATAACAAGATTTTTAAAAGCCTTTCCCTCTCAGGTAAAACGGGAAAAGGAGCTTCCCCTGTCCTAGGAATAACAGGTACGGGTGGCGCCGGAAAATCTTCTTTGGTTGATGAATTGGTACGTAGATATTTAGCCGATTTTAGTGAAAAAACCATAGCAATCGTATCGGTTGATCCTACCAAAAGAAAAACAGGAGGAGCCTTATTGGGAGATAGAATCAGGATGAATTCTATCAATAATAACCGAGTTTATATGCGTTCACTCGCTACTCGACAATCTAATTTGGCATTATCAAAACACGTAAGTGATGCTTTAGATATTTTAAAAAATGCTCAATATGACCTGATTATTTTAGAAACTTCAGGTATCGGACAATCAGACACTGAAATTTTAGATTTTTCTGATGTCTCTCTTTATGTAATGACTCCTGAATACGGTGCTGCTACACAGCTCGAAAAGATAGATATGTTAGATTTTGCTGATATCATTGCACTGAATAAGTTTGATAAAAGAGGAGCACTTGATGCTTTGCGCGATATAAAAAAACAATACCAGCGAAATCATAATTTATGGGAAGAAAAAATTGATGATATGCCGGTTTACGGAACTATTGCTTCACAATTTAATGATCCAGGAACCAATAATTTATATCGATTTATCATACAAACATTAAATGATAAAACAGATTTTAGCTTTAAAAGCTCATTTGAAATTTCTACTGCAATGAGTGAAAAGCAGTATATCATACCTCCAAACAGAACCCGCTATTTATCTGAAATCACTGAAAATAACCACGCTTATGATAAAAGGTCAAAAAAACAAAGTGAAATCGCCCAAAAACTATACAGCATATTCAAAACTATAGAATCCATAACTGAAAAAGAAATAGATCTTTCAAAAAACGGAATAGATAATAAAATTATTGAAGATATAACTGATAAAAAAGACCTGATCGATCAACTTTTAGCCGAATTTGTAAAAGTTAAATTAGATCTGAATCCACATAACTGGGAGATCATTTTAAATTTTAAAAATAAACAACAACTTTACAAAAACAAAATTTATAGTTTTAAAGTCCGCAATAAAGAAATACATATTAAAACCCATGCCCAATCTTTATCTCATCTTCAAATTCCTAAAATTGTTTTACCAAAATATCAAGCCTGGGGAGATCTTCTACAATGGACATTGCAAGAAAATGTACCCGGAGAATTTCCTTTTACAGCAGGAATTTATCCTTTTAAAAGAACCGAGGAAGATCCTACAAGGATGTTTGCAGGAGAAGGCGGACCAGAACGAACAAACAGAAGATTTCATTATGTTAGCAAAGATTCAAAGGCTAAAAGACTTTCAACTGCTTTTGACAGTGTAACACTTTATGGCAACGATCCTGATCTGCGACCCGATATTTACGGAAAGATCGGGAATTCAGGTGTTTCAATTTGTTGCTTAGATGATGCCAAGAAATTATATTCGGGGTTTGATCTTTCAAATCCATTAACATCTGTTTCAATGACCATCAACGGTCCGGCACCTATGATGTTAGGGTTTTTCTTAAATACGGCTATCGATCAAGCATGTGAAAAATATATAAAGGAAAATCAATTAGAAGATGAGATTACAAAAAAGATTGAAGCAATTTACAAAGAAAAAGGTGTAAAACGCCCCAGTTATCAAGGTAATCTGCCTGAAGGAAATAATGGATTAGGATTAATGTTACTTGGTATTACCGGTGATCAGGTTTTACCAATCGATATTTATAAAAAAATTAAAACTGAAACAATCACCAAAGTTCGTGGTACAATTCAAGCTGATATCTTAAAAGAAGATCAAGCGCAAAATACCTGTATATTTTCTACAGAATTTGCCTTAAAATTAATGGGTGATGTTCAAGAATATTTTATAAATAATAACATTCGCAATTTTTATTCAGTATCCATTTCAGGGTATCATATAGCTGAAGCCGGTGCAAATCCAATTTCGCAATTGGCATTTACTTTATCAAATGGTTTCACTTATGTGGAATATTATTTAAGTAGAGGTATGGACATTAATAAATTTGGTCCAAACCTATCCTTTTTCTTCTCCAATGGTATTGATCCTGAATATGCTGTAATTGGCAGAGTTGCGCGTAAGATATGGGCTAAAGCCATGAAATTGAAATACGGTGCTAATGAACGATCACAAATGTTAAAATACCATATTCAAACATCAGGCAGAAGCCTTCATGCACAAGAAATTGATTTTAATGATATCAGAACAACCTTACAGGCACTTTATGCAATTTATGATAATTGTAACTCATTACATACTAATGCTTATGATGAAGCTATCACCACACCAACTGAAGAATCAGTAAGAAGAGCAATGGCTATTCAATTGATTATCAATAAAGAACTTGGACTAGCTAAAAATGAGAATCCTTTACAAGGTTCATTTATCATTGAAGAATTAACTGATATGGTTGAAGAAGCTGTTTACACTGAATTTGATCGAATAACCGAAAGGGGTGGTGTTCTTGGGGCTATGGAAACCATGTACCAACGCTCAAAAATTCAGGAAGAGAGTTTGTATTACGAAGAATTGAAACATACCGGAAAATATGAAATCATTGGTGTAAATACTTTTTTAAGCAGCAAAGGATCTCCTACTATTTTACCACATGAAGTTATTAGAGCAACTGAAGAGGAGAAACAACATCAAATTGAAGTTGTTGAAAATTTAATCAAATTCAATAAAAAAGAATCCGAGCATCAAATTGATGTATTAAAACAAAAAGCAATTAATAACGAGAATATTTTTGAGCAATTAATTGAAGTTTCAAAAATTTGTACCATTGGGCAACTAACCTCCGCATTATTTGAAGTGGGCGGTCAGTATCGAAGAAATATGTAAGCAGAGAACCACTTTTGTATTAAACTAAAGTGTGTGAATCGCTTATCCCAATTTTATATTGGGATCTATATTTAGAACCACTTTTGTATAAGCCGAAGTCAGGTTATTGCTTACTCTAAATTTGTATTATATTTTTTATAATTTTATTGGTCGATTTTTTAAATTTGTTAAATATCATTTTAAATCTAAATTAATAAAGATGGAAAAACTTTACGAATATCTTAATATAGCTGTGGACAAGATTGTCTTTTTTGCGCCAA
>DAOUPQ010000112.1 GCA_030626085.1 Flavobacteriia bacterium | reverse complement strand
CGAAGAATATATTAATATAGTTTTTGCAGAAAAGTTTGCAGAGCAGATCGTACTTCAATCTAATGACAATCGATTTGTTGCAATGATGATTCAGGAAGGAAAAAAAGTGGAATTGATGAATAATTTTTTACCGAATAAAAGTCAAGTTGAGATTATGTGTTATGAAAAGCAACAGTTTCAATGGGCAGTTTATAATGAATTGTAATTCTGGAAATATTTTATTGATAAATCATTGTTATTTGACACTGATACTGAATTATCAGAAAGATTTATCAATGAAGCACCATTTTCAAAGTTTTATATTGCAAATGATAAAGATTCTCCCGGTAGAATAGGAGTGTGGTTTGGTTGGCAAATTGTACAATCATATATTAAAAATAATGATGTTACGATTCAAGAAATGTTAGCTACACCTAATGAAATTATCTTTAAAAAATCTAAGTATAAACCAAGAAAAAAATAAAAAATATAATTATTTAATTATGGAGATAAAACAAAGATCAGAAATAAAAATAAAAGTTGGTTTAGATGAAAATAAAGTACCCGAAGAAATATTTTGGAGTGCTGATGATGGAAATGTCGAAAATATGGAGGCAAAAGCTGCATTTTTATCACTTTGGGATAGTAATAATAAAGATACTTATAAAATAAATCTTTGGACAAAAGATATGCCCATCGATGAAATGAAGCAATTCTATCATCAGATACTTTTATCGATGTCAGAATCATTTAAAACTGCTACCGGTGATGAGAAAATGGGTGCAGCTATGAAAGATTTTTGTGATTATTTTGCTGAAAAAATGGGTATTGGACAGTAAGTGAACAAGATCAGTTATTATCTATGATCTTATCTATAATAGTTTGATAGTCAGTCTGATCATATACAAAATCTAACTCAGTAATATCAATTATCAGTGTATTTAAATTATCTCGGGTTTTTATGAAATTCAAATAACCTTTATGAATACTTTCTAAATAATCGGGTTTGATATTCTGTTCATAAGTTCTGCCTCTTTTTTTAATATTATCAATAAGTCTGTTGGTATTTTGATATAAATAAACATAAATATCCGGTTTAGTGATCTCTTTATACATAATATCAAACATTTTTCGATACAGATTATATTCTTCTTTTGGCAAAGTAATTTGTGCAAAAATGAGTGATTTAAATATAAAATAATCTGATACGATAAAGTTTTTAAAAAGGTCGAATTGAGCTAGATCATCAGTAAGTTGATGGTATCTGTCTGCCAAAAAACTCATCTCTAAAGGAAAAGCATAGCGATCTTTATCGGTATAGAATTTAGGCAAAAAAGGATTATCTGCAAATCTTTCCAATACTAATTTTGCATTAAAATCATCTCCCATTTTTTTTGCAAGAGACGTTTTTCCTGAACCAATATTACCTTCAATGGCGATATAATTATATTTTTCAATTAACGAAATTGGACGTTTGATATTTAATTCTGTTTTGGTAACTTCTGTAGAATCAGTACAATTTTGTAAACACTTTAAAATTGATATTTTTTTTACAGGATGAATAATGTTTGCGGCTATTTCAGAAAGTGGAATCAATACAAATTTACGATCTAGCATTCGGGGATGTGGAACAATCAAATTTTTTAAAAGAATAATCTCTTCATCATACAATAAAATATCAATATCAATTTTTCGCGGCTGATAGGTTTTAATATTGGAACGTTCTCTGCCGAGCATTTTTTCAATATCAAGTATGGCATTTATCAAATGCTCAGGAATCATATTAGTGGTGACTTCAATGCATATATTAAAAAAATTATTACCTGAAAATCCCCATGATTTTGTATTATATACTGATGATATTTTAATAATATGACCTATATTTTTACCAATAGCATCAACGCCATCTTGTAAATTTTGCAGTTTTTCACCTTGATTTGTGCCTAGTGATAAATAAGTGGTTTTTACAATTTTCATGATTAATTACAAAGAAAATAAAACAAAAGGATAAAAGTTTATATTTGTGCTTTTATTTTTGAACATGTAACATATTGATGTTATGATCGTCCAATTACTAACTTTAATTTTGTATTTTTCGGAATTAATAATTGATAAATTTTAATATTTCACAGATGACATTTTTAAGAGAACTATTAGCAGTAATTTTAGGCATATTTATTTCAGTATTTATTATGTTTTTGGTATTTGCTGCCATAGGAGTGGCGTTTAGCCAAGATGATGATATCAAAGTTAAAAACAATTCAATTTTAACTTTAAAACTCGATAAAACTATTAAGGACTACGCTCCAAAAAGTGACGACCCTTTTGAAATGATTTTTAATCTGGGAGATGATAAAATGGGATTGAATAATATTATCAATGCTATTGAAAACGCAAAATCCGATGATAATATTAAGGGTATTAGTATTGAAGCTTTGCAAATTGATGCAGGTTATGCCCAGTTACAGTCGCTTAGAAATAAGTTGTTAGAGTTTAAAGAAACCGGAAAATTCATCACAGCTTTTGCTGATTTTTATGATCAAAAAAATTATTATTTAAGTTCTTTAGCTGATTCTGTTTTTGTGAATCCTGTTGGTGCTGTTGATTTTAAAGGTTTAGGTGGTGAAATTATTTATTACAAAGATTTTCAAGATAAGTATGGTGTAAAAATGGAAGTGATAAGGCATGGAAAATATAAAAGTGCTGTTGAACCATTTTTAACCAATGAGATGAGTTCAGAAAACAGAGAACAAACCCAATCATTTTTAAATTCAATTTGGAGTGAAATTATAGAGGATATTGGATATTCTCGTAATAAAACAAATGATGAATTAAATTATATTGCTGATGAACTATTAACAAGAAATTCAGATTTAGCGATTGAAAATGATATGATTTCAGGAGATATCTATAAAGATGAGTATCGAAATATCCTAAAAGGTTTAGTAGATATTGATAAAGATGATAAATTAAAACTAATTTCTTTAAAAGATTATATTGATTCGGGAAAAGGAAAAATTAAATCATCTGCAAAAGATAGAGTGGCTGTAATATATGCCCAGGGTGAAATTAAATATGGTGAGGGTAGTGAAAAGTATATTGGTCAGGAAATGATGATCAAAGCTCTTCGCAAAGCAAGAGAAAATAAAAGTGTTAAAGCTATAGTGTTAAGAGTGAATTCTCCTGGAGGTAGTGGTTTGGCTTCCGATATTATTTGGAGAGAATTGGAATTGACAAAAAAAGAAAAACCTTTAGTAGTTTCTATGGGGAATCTGGCGGCATCCGGAGGTTATTATATTGCCTGTAATGCGGATAAGATCTACGCTGAACCAACTACGATTACCGGTTCAATTGGTGTTTTTGGGGCAGTTCCAAATATTAGTAAATTATCTGATAATATCGGCATTAACGCTGAGCAAGTAGGTACAAATAAACAATCAACGGGTTATAGTGTTTTTGAGCCCATTACGCCTGAATTTTATAATGTAACCAAAGAGAGTATTGAAGATTTTTATAAAACTTTTGTCAATAAAGTTGCTGAGGGAAGAAATATGACCTTTGCTCAGGTTGATAGTATTGCTCAAGGTAGAGTATGGACAGGTAAGCAGGCTCTAGAAAATGGTTTAGTTGATGAATTAGGTAGTTTAGAAGATGCTATCAATGCTGCTGCAGGATTGGCTAATTTGGATAATTACAGAGTTAGAAACTATCCGAATTATAAAAAAGATTTTAAAGATATCAAATCACAGGTGCCTTTTTTAAGTGTAAATAAGGATAAATTATTTGAGGAAGAATTGGGTGTTGAAAATTACAAGATCTATAAACAAATTAAAAGTTTCTCTCAACTCAAAGGAATACAGGCGCGAATGCCTTTTTATATTGAAATAAAATAAGTTTTCAATTTATATTCTATTGTAAGTAACAAAACTATAATCGTATTTATTTTTTTCGTTGGCTTTGAAATCCTGCCTTGAGGTTTCTTTCCAAATATTTTTATCAATCTCAGGAAAGAAAACATCGGCTTCAAAATTTTGATGTACTATAGTCAGATCTAAAACGTCGGCTATTTTTATGGCTTGTTTATAAATATCAGCACCACCTAAAATAAAAGGATTTTCATCGACATTTGCAATAAGTAATGCTTCATTTAATGAATTTACAACAACACATCCTTCTGCTTTATAGTTTTTATTTCGGGTTATTATGATAGTAGTTCTATTAGGAAGGGGTTTTCCCAACGATTCAAATGTCTTTCTACCCATAATTATATGATGTCCGCTGGTAACTTTTTTAAAACGTATCAGGTCAGCCGGTAAATGCCAGATCAATTTATTGTCTTTGCCCAGCGCATTGTTTTTTGCCACAGCAGCTATAATTGTAATCATTAAATTGAAGTATTTTTAATTTGCAATTTGATCGTTTTCGGAATTAATTTTAGAGAAAAAATGTTTTTTTTCTAAACTTTTTTCCAACTTTTCAACCTTTGAATTGTGTTTTTCAATGAGTTTTTCAGTTTGAATACGTTCCCATTCTTTATCAAAGAATCGGTTGAATACAAAGAAGTTAAAAAAATGTATTACCAAGAAGAAAAACCACAACATGATAGCCCATAAAAACCAGTCATACTGTTCATAAATATGTAAGAATTTATTTAAAAATATAAAAAAAACAGAACCAACTAAAAATAAAACAAAATGAAAATAAAGATTTTTTCTTTGTTTGGTTCGCTTTCGGGCAGCTTCGTATATTTGATGTTGATCGTTTGTTTTCAATGAATTTAGTTTACATATCTTTTATCCATTCTTTGATATAATCAGTAAAATTCTCTTTATCATTATTAACGTCAGTTTTGTTATTACCTAAAAATGGAAACTCATCTGAATTTTGATAGAAGGAATTGATCAAATCTTGAATTTTTTGTAAATATTTTACATCATCTATTTGAGTGATTTCTTTAATAATACTGTTTTTTAGTTGTAGTGCATTCATAGTCATTTTATTTTAAACTGATACGGCACCTTTTATATGGGGGTGCGGAAAATAATCTACTAAGTTAAAATCTTTAAATGAAAAATCAAAAATATTTTTAATATTTGAATTTAATTCCATTGTAGGAAGCTTTTTTGGTTCACGAGATAATTGTAATGTTATTTGCTCTTTGTGATTACTATAAATATGAGCATCACCAAAAGTATGAACAAAATCACCGTATTTAAGACCTGTAACATGTGCAATCATCATTGTTAATAAGGCGTAAGAAGCAATATTAAAAGGCACTCCTAAAAATATATCAGCACTTCTTTGATAGAGTTGACAAGATAATTTGCCATTTGTTACATAAAATTGAAAAAAGGCATGGCATGGAGGAAGTGCTGCTTTATTGTTTGCAACATTTTCAGAAAAAGATTTTGAAGTATCGGGTAAAACACTTGGATTCCATGCAGACACCAACATACGACGACTGTCAGGGTTGCTTTTAATGGTTTTAATTACATCAGCAATTTGGTCAATTCCATCACCATTCCAATTCCGCCACTGGTATCCGTAAATAGGACCTAAATCACCATTTTCATTTGCCCAGGCATCCCATATTTTTACGCCGTTTTCTTGTAAATATCCAATGTTCGTATCACCTTTTAAAAACCATAATAATTCATAAATAATTGATTTTAAGTGTAATTTTTTAGTGGTTACCATTGGAAAACCTTCATTCAAATCAAAACGCATTTGGTACCCAAAAACACTTTTAGTTCCTGTTCCCGTTCTATCCTCTTTTACAGCACCATTATCTATTACGTGTTGAATCAAATCTAAATATTGCTTCATTTTATGCTTTTCTTCTTTTTGTAGTATTGTGTAAATTAATGATTTACGTCTTTAATTGCTTCCGGTTTATGCTTGTATTTAAAGACTAAAGCAAAAACAATGGTTAATAATAAGGCATAACCTGCAAAAATAAACCAAATACTATTCCAGTCTCTGTCACCATTATTATTCGTAAAATGATCAACAATAAGGCCGCTTGTATAACCACCTATTAATGCACCTAAACCATTGGTTAGTAAAATAAACAATCCCTGAGCGCTACTTCGATATTTTGGATCTGTTTCATTTTCAACAAATAGGGATCCTGAAATATTAAAGAAATCGAATGCCATACCGTAAACTATCATAGATATTGTTAAGTATGCCAAACCTATTCCTTCAGGATTTCCAATTCCAAACAGAAAAAACCGTAAAAACCAAGCAAACATACTCATTAACATTACGGCTTTTATACCAAATCTTTTTAAAAAGAAAGGTATGGTCAGGATAAAGATT
>DAOUPQ010000046.1 GCA_030626085.1 Flavobacteriia bacterium | reverse complement strand
GTCGATTGTAAAAAAGTGGAAAGATTGCAAAAAGAAACGATTTGAATTTTGGTGTATTTCCGACCAAACACTAAATAGCTCATAATGCAAATTAAGGTTTAAGAATAAATTGTTAAAAATATATTGCTTAACCTCGTTCCTAAAGCTCGCCTGCTGGCGTAGCAGGGATGATAAAGTATTTTTCACCTTTCATCCTTTAGGATTGAGGCAAAAAAAGTGAAAAATTTACCATTTCATTAGTGATTTTTCAACCCTTGATACTCATTCATATTAATTATGAAAAGTTAATATTATCTATTCATGAAAATTGTTTTAAAAAACCTGTTTTTTATAGTAGTTGGTTTAACTTTTTCATTCCAGCTTTCATCACAAACATTTATTGAGGGTTATGATTCCATTCCGATCTCAATACAAAAAAAAAATGATAAATCTTTATACAAATTTGATAACGCATTTATAAATGAAATAAAAATAAAAACTAAAAGTACCAAACGCAGTAAGTATCCTGCCGGGCAGGTTTTTGGAGATATTGGCAGGAATGCACTCACTGTATTTTTTGGTCGGTTTATGAGTTTTGAAGATTCGGATATAGTTACCTGGAAATTTAGAGGAAAACTTATTTGTAATGATGAGAATTATAATTGGGATATTAATTTGTTTTGTGATGGAGAATCAGTAAAACTTAGTGAAAGTGTTGAAAATGAGGATGGCAGTTATTCTCTTCAAGCCTATGAAGATAAGTACTTTGATTGGGAAAATGAGGCTACAGGTATTATCATTGAAAAAAAGGATACAATTGGTAAATTTTTTATTGTTATGAATCCGCAAAATGATAGTATCCTTATACAGAGAACAAATGAAATTTTTTCTCAGACAGATCAAAATTTTCCTAAAAAAAAGAAAACTATTTCCCAAAATTTTCTTGAAAAATTGTTAGACATTTCAATATCAGATCCTGAATTTTATATAGATTACGGCATTATAGGAAAATTTCGTGATAAAAACTTTTCAATAATAGCAGATGGTATTAGTAAAAAAACTTGGTTTTTTGAAGAAGGTAAACTCCAATGTGTATTTGAAACTGATTTGAATAAAATTTCCTATTCAGAAAATGAGAAGATAATCGCTTATTTATTGCTTGATACAAGAATTACTGATAATGAGAAACCTGATTGGTTTAGATTGGCAATATTTAGTAAGTATCTATCTGAAACTTTATGCAACAGATCAAATTAATTTAATTTTTCAATAATTAGTAAAAAATCTACTTTTCTTGATATGCCATAGATTTGGGGCAGACTTGTATTTGCAATATTTGGGATTATAGAAACGACTTCTCCTTTTAAATCATTTAAGAATTTTTCTAATTTATCTTTGTCTTTTCGCATTACAATGTTAAAATGGTGGACCTTGTATTTCATTTTTTTTTAAAAACATAACATGTCATGATTTAACTGATCTTTCTGATTATTTTAATTCATAAAGTTTATTTACGATATCGAGTAACTCTGGTCTGTGAATTTAATCAATATTTCTTTTAGTTACAATCAATTTAAAGTAATAAATACTACTTAATGCATTAATAATTTGTGTAATTTTGCAATCTATATGCGTAAAGAAATATTTTATAGGATTACTGCTCTTTTTATGTTGGCTACCATAATGGTTCCTATTTCTTTTCAGTTTATTCATGCATTTGAAACACATACATTTCAAGAAAAGCATTCTGATGGTTTAGATCATATTCAAAATATTGGTAAAGATTGTGTAATTTTTCACCAACAAATCAATCACAATGTAATTGACCTATATTTTGATTTTGAACTTAAGGAGATTCCTTTTTTTAGTGAAGCTATTCAAATTGTTGTTAGTGAAACAGTTCAGATCTACACTGATCAAAAATCTTCAAGAGCACCTCCAATTTCACTTGTTTAATTTTATTTATAATGATTGTTCTTTTTTTAGATCAATCACTTAAAAGGTTAAATCTATTTCGTTAATAAACGGAATAAAATTAAAAACAAACAAATGAAAAAGTTATTTATACTAATATTTTTTACAAGTTTTATAGCTATCGGTTATACTCAAAATATGCTTTCGGGAAAAGTAATCGATGAAAACGGTCAGCCTTTATTTGGTGTTCAAATTTATTCTGAAGAACTTCAAAAAGGAATAACATCAGATGAAAATGGGTTTTATTTAATTAAAAATATTCCCAACGGAAAACATACTTTTATTTTTACTTATATCGGTTTCGAAACACAGCAAAAGCATATTTCCCTTTTTGATGAAAATAGCATAATTAATATTTCCCTTTTTGAAACTGTTTTTCATATGGATGAGGTAATAGTCTCAACGCCTTTTAATAAACTGCAGAGTGAGAATGTGATGAAAGTTGAACACAAGAGTATGGCATCTCTGGAGAAAAAAGGGGCAACAACTTTAGTAGAAAGTATCAGTACAATTGCGGGTGTTACCAATATGTCAACCGGAACAGGTATAGGAAAACCAGTTATTAGAGGCTTAAGTGGTAATCGTGTTTTAACCTACATACAAGGTGTAAAACTTGAAAACTATCAAAATGGCGAAAAGCACGGACTGGGCATAAATGAATCGGGTATTGAAGGCATTGAGGTTATCAAAGGTCCGGCTTCACTTTTATACGGATCAGATGCTTTGGGAGGTGTATTATATCTTATTCCTGAAAAATATGCCAATAATAATTCTATTAAAGGTGATGTGAGCAGTAAATATTTTTCTAATACATTAGGATTAAATACCAGTGCAGGAATAAAAACTTCGGGCGATAAATTTAAATTTTTAGTTAGAGGTGCCTATGACACACACTCTGATTATAAAACCGGTAATAATGAAAGAGTAACAAATTCCCGCTATCATGAAGCCGATTTTAAAGCCGGTATTGGTTATTCTATTAACAATTTCACTTCTGACCTTAGGTATAATTATAATCAATCTCAGGTAGGTATTCCAAAAGAAATTGGTGAACAGGAAACCGATAAAGAAATGAAGGGGCTTTACCAGGATCTTAATTACCATATTATTAGTTTAAAAAATGATTTTGTACTCAATTCTTCTTCAATTAAAACCAATTTAGGATATATACATAATAATCGAAAATTGATGATCAAAGATAAAAAAGCGGTTGACATGCTGTTGAGCACATTTAACTATGATGCAAAATGGTATTTACCTGAGTTTGGAAAATTTGAAACAGTTGTTGGTGTTCAAGGAATGGTTCAATCAAATATAAATCATGGTAAGCAGGTTTTTTTACCGGATGCACATATCAATGATTTTGGAGTTTTTGGCAATTCAAATTATGCATGGAATTCAAGTGTGATCCAAGCGGGTATTCGTTTTGATAATAGAAAGATTGACACCGAAGAATATGGTATTTTTGGAGAAGGACACTATATTAAGGCAATTGACAGATCACTAAATAGCTTTTCAGGATCAATTGGTTATAAAACTGATATAATGGAAAATTTAGTTTTTCGTTTAAATTTAGCTTCAGGGTTTAGAGCTCCAAATCTATCAGAATTATCTTCAAATGGTATCCATGAAGGTAAATGGGAAATTGGCAATCCTGATCTTGAAAATGAACAAAATATGCAGTTAGATCTATCTTTAGAATATAGGTCCAAACATTTTGAATTTTTTGTTAATTCATTTTACAATAATATTTACGATTATATTTATATTGCACCTACCGGTGGAGAAATTGATGATTTTGATATTTACACTTATGTTCAGAATGATGCTTTTTTATACGGAGGAGAAATAGGTATTCACTTACATCCTCATCCTTTAGATTGGTTACATTATGAAAGTACGTATGAAATGGTCATTGGAAAACAAAAAGATAACGGTTATCTGCCCAGGATACCAGCCAATAAATTTGACAATACTTTTAGGGCAGAATTTGATATTGATCAATGGTTAGATTTTGGTTATGTTTATTTGAATTTTGAAAGTACTTTTAAGCAGGATAATATAAGTGATTTTGAAGATCCTTCAGAAAGTTATAACTTATTAAATTTTGGTCTGGGAGGAAATATCAATTTCAATAAAATAATAACTAATGTTAATTTTACAATCAATAATATTTTAAACAAAGAATATATATCACATTTATCAGTCCTTAATGAAGAAGGAATTTCGAATCAGGGAATTAATTTTGTTTTTGGATTAAAATTTAACATATAAAACAATGGGGAAAAAAGCATTAATATTAGGAGGCGGTTTTGCTGGAGTTGAAGCAGCAATCTATTTAAGAAGAGAAAAATTTGAAGTTACATTAATTAGTAACAGGGCTTATTTATACGTTTTCCCGACATCGATTTGGGTACCGGTAAAAAAAATCAAGTTTGATGATGTTTGTATTCCTATGATATCTTTATCTAAAGCACACGGATTTAAATGGGTAAAAGACGAAATTATTGAAATTAAGGCCAAACAAGGAATTGTTATTTGTAAAAATGAAGAATTCTCCGGCTATGATCACCTCATCATCGCTCTGGGAGCCGGAAAACGCAAATATAAAGGACGAGAAAATTTTATGTCTATATGCGGAGAGCCTTCAGAAGCCATACAACTTAGAGATGAATTAGATGTTCTAATTGCAAAAGGAGGAGGTACCATTGCCATGGGATTTGGCGGAAATTCACTTGATAAAAGTGCTGTTAGGGGAGGACCTGCTTTTGAGCTCTTATTTAATGTAGATAATTATTTAAAAAAACATCATAAACGCAATAAATTTAAGTTGATATTCTTTTCTCCTGTAGAAAATCCAGGTGCAAAAATGGGTGAAAAAGCACCCGAATTTATGGATGCTTACTATCATCGATTAAAAATTGATAAACATATCGGTAAACCAATCAAACAATTTGTTTCAGACGGAATAGAATTTACAGACAATACAAAATTACACAGCGATTATACCATGTATATTCCTGCATTGCAAGGTCATGATATATTCTACAATGCTTCGGATCTTCCACTATCAGAAGCTGGATTTGTAAAGATTGACGACTATCAGGAAGTACAATTTGATGAAGGTGAAAAACTTAGCAAAACTCATGTTTATGCAGTTGGTGATTCTTCAGCTTTAGAGGGGCCGGGATGGAAAGCAAAACAAGGACATATCGCTGAAGTAATGGCAAGAAATCTTGTTTTCAATATTGTTGAAAAAGAGAAAGGTTCTGAAAAAAGAAAAGGATATAAAGAACATTTAAATATTCTATGTGTTATGGATAGTGGTGATGGTGCTGCCTTTGTGTATAGAAACCATGATAAAGAAGTAATATTTCCACTCCCAGTTATAGGGCACTGGATGAAAAAAGGATGGGGTTGGTATTTTAAAAATTCAAAATTGAAAAAAATTCCAAGAATTCCGGGTATGTAAATTGAATAAATCTAATAAAAATTAAAATTTAAAAAACATGAAATTATCATTTCCAACAAACGACAGAAAAACAATTGCCAAACGAACAGGTAGATGTGAAGAATTTGCTGTTTATGAGATTGAAAACAGTAAAATTAAAAATATCGATTATATAAAAAATACACATGAACACGACGATGATGATCATGACCATGGACATGGACATGGACATGGGCAAGAGCATGGTCATGGTCATGGAAAAGGCCAGGGAGAAAGACAACATTCTCATTCTGATATTATGGAATTACTCAAAAATGTTGACGTTCTTTTAGTGGGAAGAGTGGGTAAATATATGAAAGGTGATTTAATAGAATCGGGTTTAAAATATCAATTGACAAAAAAAATTGATATTGAAGAAGCAATTGATGAATTTTTAAAAGGTTCAGAATAATCTATTAACTAAGATTTTTAACTTTTTCATCAGGGTTTGACTATTATTAAGATGAATATTAGTCAAACCCTTACTATTTCGATTGCTTAGAATTTATTTTAAATGATATTTTATATTTATTGAACGCTATTGAATATTATCTCCTCTTAAAATTCTAAATTGTTTTCTTGCATTAACTAAATAGATACTGGAAGGGTAATTGAAAATTATTTTTTGGAAGAATTCTTTAGCTTTTTTAGGATCATAGAGTTGATTTTGATATAATTTAGCTAACATATAATGGGCATCATCAGCCAAAACACTTTTTTTATTGATTTCAATTATTTTTAAATAATTATTTTCTGCTAATTCTGTATTTTTTGTTTTTATAAATAATTCAGCCTGTTTAAAGAGGGCATCGTCTTCAATAGGATGACCTTTAAAATTCAGTAAAACCACATTTAACGTATCAATAGCTTGTTGATCTTTATTTTGATATGAAAGTAATTCTGCAGCAGCATACATTTTTAATGCTTTTTGTACAGAATCTTTTTCAGAACTGTTGGTTATTATCAAACTTAGATCCAAAGCATCATTGGCTATCAGTTGTGAAGTTGATGATTTTAAAACTTTAAGTTGTGTTTGCGCCCATTCAAAATCGCCTTTAAAATAAGAGGTTTGGGCTACTTTAAATCGAGCTTTATGAGCTAAAACACTATTTTTTAAATCGGTTTGAACTTGAGAATATAATATGAGTGCCTGATTAAACTGATTGGTATAAACCAGAATATCAGCTTGTTTAATTTTTATGGATCCTTTCTGAAGAGTAGATCTAGCAAATACCTGGGCTTTCTTAAGAATTTCAATAGCTTTTTTTGGTTGGTGTAGTTGAAAAGTTAAAAAATCAGCATAAGAAAGTTGCAGATCAATGGTAGTGCTATTTATTCCATATTCCTTAAAAAGTTCATGAAATTGCAGTTTGATTATATCGAGATCTTTATCTGAAACAGCATTCACTATTTGAGTTTGAATTAGATAATTGTGTGCTTCAATTAGATCACTTTTATTTGAAGGATTATCAATGATAAATTGAAAAGCCTTTGTTGTGGTTATAAGATCTTTATTGTCATAAGCAAGTTTTCCGATTTCAATAATCTTGTCAATATTATTATGACTTCTAATGTAAACTGATTTTTCTTGTATCAAAGCCTTGCTATATTGATCTTGCTGTATATACAGCCAGCTCAATAATGAGTTATAAGAATTTTTAGGATTGTTGATAGATCGCTGAAGCAATAACTTTTTAAACAATAAATTATTTTTATTATAAGAATCATCAGTTATAAATTGTCCGATATATCTTTGCACAGTTGGTTGATATTTTTCATTTTTTTCGATTAGATCGAGGTAAGAATTGAACATATTTTCAAGCTCTCCTTTTTCGCCATAAATTTGTGCAAGTTGTATTTTAGTATTTAATTTAGGATTTATAGATATCGCTGTTTGATAGCTCTTTAGTGCGTAATCCAGTAAGTGATTTTCTCTAAAAGACTGACCAATAGTGTACACAAGATTAGGATTGGTCTTTATTAAATTTAAGGCAGTATCATAGTATTCTTTTGCCTTTTCGTGTTGATCTTGTAATTGATAATTATAACCCAATTCAATATTCAGATATTTTAAGTTTGGAAAACCTTGCATTTGCTGTTCAATTAAAGCAGTAGCTATATCAAAATTTTCAGTTTGTTGGTAGCAAGTGAGCAGGTACTTAAAATAATCACGTCTTATCTTATTTTTTTCATGCAAAGGTTTATATAGCATTATTGCTTTTTCATATTCACTATTTCGATAATATGAATATGCCAACTCCGGTTTTTGTGCTAAAACCGAAGTGGAAAAAAACAAGAGAAAAACAAAAATGATTTTTTGCATGTTGTAAAGTAAAGAAAAATAGATAAAAGGATTAGAATTAAAAACTTAAAATTACGACATCAATTTTCATTATCAAATAATAATTTTTATGAAATGTTAAAGTTTTAATAAAATAAATAACAAAATGTAACGTTAATTGAAATACGCTGTCTATAAATATATAGCGATTTAACAATAACTCAAAAAATAACATTATGATCGAAGTAGCTAAATTTTACGAAAAAGCAAAACAAAATGCTAAAAAACATATGAAAAAAGGTCAGATTAATGCTTATTATCAAGATCTTAAAGCGATGAATCATTATAAAAGATTGATTGAAACTTCGTAGTCTTATAAAGTATAAAGATTATAGTGGAAAAATTTATAAAGTTTTAGTTGAAGTAATTCAACTAAAACTTTTTTTATGTTCTAATCTATCATATCAAACCCGGTATATTTTATCAAAACTTCAGGTATTTTGATACCTTCTTCAGTTTGAAAATTCTCTAACAAACCGGCTAAAACTCTTGGTAAAGCTAGTGAACTTCCATTAAGCGTATGTGCCAATTCACTTTTGCCATCCGCATTTTTAAATCGCAATTTTAGTCTATTGGCTTGAAAAGATTCAAAATTTGAAATTGAGCTAATCTCTAACCATCTGTTTTGAGCAGTAGAAAACACTTCAAAATCATAAGTTAGGGCAGAAGTAAATCCAAGATCACCTCCGCATAAGCGTAAGATCCTGTATGGCAAACCCAATTCTTGTAAAATACCTTTTACATGGTCAATCATTTTATCTAATGCAGCATAAGAATTTTTGGGATGTTCAATGCGAACAATTTCAACTTTATCAAATTGATGAAGCCTGTTTAAACCTCTAACATCTGCTCCATATGAACCCGCTTCACGACGAAAACAAGGTGTATATGCAGTATTGCAAATTGGAAAATCACTTTCTTTCAATAAAACATCTCTGTAAATATTTGTAATTGGAACTTCAGCTGTAGGAATTAAATATAAATTATCAATCCCAACATGATACATTTGTCCTTCTTTATCAGGTAATTGTCCGGTACCAAAACCAGAAGCTTCATTGATCAATAATGGAGGTTGCACTTCGGTATAACCTGCATCAGAATTTTTATCTAAAAAATATGCAATTAAAGCACGCTGTAATTTAGCGCCCTTACCTTTATAAACCGGAAAACCTGCACCCGTAATTTTATTACCTAATTCAAAATCAATAATATCGTATTTTTTTGCAAGATCCCAGTGAGGAACAGCATTTTTGTGTAATTTAGGAATATCACCTTCTTGAAAAACAATTTCATTGTCTTCTTCAGAATTTCCTGAAGGAACTAATGGGTTTGGAATATTAGGTATTTGATAAAGAAGCTCATTCAGATCAGTTTCAACAATAGTTAATTTTTCACTTAAGATCTTTGTTTCTTGTTTGAGTTGTTTGGTTTTTTCTTTTAATAGATTAGCTTTTTGAACTTCACCTGATTTATAAAAAATGCCAATTTCTTTAGATATTTTATTACTTTCAGCTAAAATTTTATCCAAATTGGTTTGCGTAGTTCTCCTCAAAGCATCTTTTTCAATAACCTGATCGATTATTTTTTCCGCATCAGCAATATTTCTAACGGCCAATCCTTTTAAAATATTCTCTTTATTTTCTCTAATAAAAGCCAATGTTAACATGGTGTGTTTTTTTACAATGGGCAAAGATAAGGAATGAATTGTGAATGAAGGATTGTAATTTTATATAAAATTAACTTTGTTTTTTTAGCCATTTTCTAGCTGATAATTCATCTTTTTGAATTTGTTGTGTTAAGGTTTCAACCGAATTAAATTTTTGCTCATCTCTTAATCGGTTTAATATTTCAATTTGTATTTTCTTCCCGTAAAGGTTTTCTTGAAAATCTAATAAATGAACCTCAATAGTTTGGTGCTTTCCGTTAACGGTAGGTCTGTAACCAATATTCATGATGCCAAATACATTTTTATTATCAATGGATGTTTTTACAATATAGACGCCTGTTTTAGGAATTAGTTTGTGATCTTCATCAATTTGAATATTAATTGTAGGAAATTTTATTTTTCGTCCCAATCCTTTACCTTTTACTATTTTACCGGTTAACAAATAATTATAACCTAAATATGCGTTGGCTTTTAAAATATCACCTTTATGGAGTGCTTTTCTAATTTTTGTAGAACTAACAGCAACATTATCAATATCTTGAGCTAGAATTTTCTCTAATTTAAAGTCGAATATTTTACTATACTTTTGTAATTGTTCAAAATTACCCTCCCTATTTTTCCCAAATTGATGATCATAACCAATGATCAATTTTTTAGTTTTTAAATGATCGATCAAAACTTTTTTAACAAATTCTTCAGCAGTTAATTGTGAAAATTCTTTGGTAAAAGGCTCAATAATTAAATGATCAAGTCCGAATTTTTCTAACAATTGAATTTTTTCTTCAATTGTAGTGAGTATTTTTAGTTCATTTTTATTATATAAAACCCTTCTGGGATGTGGAAAGAAAGTAAGAATTGCACTTTTGCCTCCTTCAGGTGTTTTGAGTTGGTTTAAACGTTCTATTATTTTTTGATGTCCGATATGTACACCGTCAAATGTTCCAATTGTAAGAATTGTTAAAGGTTTTTTTTCGGTAAATTTTTTTATAGAATGATGTACTTTCACAAATACTTTTATTTTAAAATGATTGATTCGTTAATTGTATGAATGATCTGTGGTATTTTTTTAACTTCAAATTGTAAACTAATGATTAGTTCTTCTTTATCCATTTTTACTTGTAAATTTCCTTTATTTACTTTGAAATAACCCGTTGTTCCTTTACAATAACACAAGCGACCAAATAATAATTTTACCTCTTGTAATTTTTCATTTTGCAAATCTAAATTTATTTTATCATTATCGAGCTCAAAATAAATAATCTCCGAATAATTACTGTCGGCTGTATTTTCAATGGGTGTTTTTTTATAATGATATTTTACAATAAGTTTATTACCTTTATTGATAATAGGATATAAATTACCAAACTCATCTTGGTTAACTTCTAATTCAGTATTGGGAAAAATTTCAATGCTGCAGTTTCCGTTATCAGGACAGTTTTCAAATAAGGTAATTGCTTTTTTTTCACTTAGTAATTTATCAGAATTTGTTTGCTGACTTTTACAAGTGAGAAAAAGCAAAAATATTATTGGAATTATAATTCGCATAAAATGAAATTTTTGAATTTACAAAGGTAAAAGGTATCCTTGATAAAACTAAAAATTATTTTCATAGATTTGTAGAGTTGATTTTTTATTAAATTGTATGAAAAAATATTACTTTACTTTTTTGTTTTTTTTTCTATTTATTGTCAATGCTCAAATAGCAGCACAAGAGAAAAATCTTTGGTCAAAAATTAACCGTTCAAGCATTCCTTCCATAGATGTTCAAAAATCAGAATTACCTAAAAAGTATAAGATCTATCAGTTAAATATTGAAAATTTACAAAAAGAGTTATTGCAAATTTCTAATCATAAAGAAACCTATAAAATTCAGTTTCCCGATGAGAACGGAAAAATAACGATTTATGAGATAAGAGAAACAAACGTTATGCATCCTGATCTTGCCAAAAGATATCC
>DAOUPQ010000139.1 GCA_030626085.1 Flavobacteriia bacterium | reverse complement strand
AAGAATCAAGGCAGAGAAAAAGATATCAAACAACTTAAGTTGTTTGATATCTGAAGCCCAGCGCTCTTGGCGCAGGGTAGTTCACAAACAAAAAATTATTGTTTTTATGATAGGTAGATTAAAAAATACACTTCAATTACTAATTGTACTTTTATCGGTCTCGGTTTTTGGACAAATTCCTGATAGTACTTTTATTATAACTCAATATCATAAAATTCTTTCCTTAAAAAGAGATGGTAATTTTGAACAAGCATATAAAGTCAATATTGATTTATTAAATATTTTAATTGACGACGATTATGCTACTGAAGATATTGCTCAATGTTATATTTATAAAAGTAGTATTGAAGTCAATTTAGGAAAATATTCAGAATCAATCAACTCTGCCCATAAAGCCTTAAATTTATTTACCTCGATCAATGATAGTATAAAAATGGCATCTTCCTTAAATTTATTAGGGGTTGGTTTTTACTATCTATCTAATTATGACAGCACTAAAATTTATTATGAAAAATCATATGATCTTAAAAAGAAGTTAGGAGATGATAATTTTCAACTGGCAGTTTCTTCTTATAATCTGGCATTGGCTTACGAAGACCTTGAAAAAACGGATAAAGCTTTAGAACTCTATAAACAAGCCGAAATTTACCTGTTAAAAGACAAAGAAAATCTTACCTTTTTATCAGATGTATATGTGGGTATTGCTCATATTTATTTTTATAAGAAAGATATTAATGAGGCGGAAAAGTATGCCGAAAAAGCTTTGGATGTAGGTTTAAAATCTTATGGTGAATTCAATCCAAATATAACTTTTGTATATACTTCTTATGCCAATATATTAGAATCGAAAAAAAAGTATAAAGAATCAATTGACCTACTCAAAAAAAGTTTAAAAATAAGGGAGAGTACATATGGAGAATATCACAAATGGACCTGCGAAAGTTATTATGATCTTGCAAATGCGTATATTTTAGACAAACAATTTGAAGATGCTGAAAAGTATTTACTAAAAGCAATTGAAATAGGAGAAAGATCAAATAGTTTTCAATATTTGTCAAATGCAAAAACTGCTTTGGCTAAAATGTATTGCGATCAAAATATAAATAATGATAAAGTTGAAAGTTTACTAACAAATGCAATACAATACAAACTTTCTGTCTTTGGAATTAAAAATGAAATTGTAGCCGAAAATTATCTTTATTTAGCTCAATACTCTTTTACTAAAAATGATAAAGATTCTTTTTTTAAATATATTGAACTCACATTAAAGGCTGGCAATTATGATAAAGAAAACCTTTTTAATTTGGTTGCCCCTTTTGAGACTTTAGACGCTTTGGTTCTGCAAGGAGATTGGTATCAAAAAAAGTATGAGCAAACAAATAATATTGATTTTTTAAAAGAAAAATTTCATTTAATTGACCAGGAATTGAGTTTGATCAGATTTTCTCAAAAGAATTTTTCTTCTGAAAGATCAAAAATTTCATTTGCCAATGATTATAGAACGGTTTTTGAAAAAGGATTGAATACCTGTTGGGAATTGTATCAAAATTCAAATGATAAATAATATTTAGAAAAAGCTTTCGAGCTTTCCGAAACCAATCGCAATACCGCACTATTAGAAGGAATACAGGATTCACAATCAAAATTATTTAGGAATATTCCCAAAGATCTATTACAATTTGAAATACAGATAAAAAAAGAACTTGCCAAAATTAAAAGAGATTTGTATTATGAAAATAATAGTCAAAATCCAGACAAGCAAATACTTAGTGAATTATTGGATAAACGAATAGTAATAAGCGCTAAATTAGATAGTTTACAATCAGAATTTGCAATAAAATTTCCAAAATATAAATCATTAAAGTATCAAAACAGGATTATCAAGATCGCTCATATTCAAAAAGAAATTGATAAAAACACACAATTGATCACTTATTTTTTAGGAGATAACAATCTTTATACGTTTACAATTACCCAAGAGGAAGTAATTTTTCAAAAAAACGCAAATACAAATGTAATAGTCAGTAAAATTGATAAATTGAAATTGGGTTTGGTTACACAAAAAAATATTGATGAATCGAGTAACAATCTTTATGATCTTTTATTAAAAGATCAAATTGATCAATCAAAAAATAATCTGGTGATCATACCTGATAATATTTTAAATTATATACCATTTGAAATATTACAAAACAATAATAATCAATATTTAATTGAAGATTTTACGTTGAGCTATAATGGCTCAGTTAGATTATTATTAGAGTTAAATAACGATTTCTTTAATTATGACTTACCAAATTATTGGGTTGGATTTTCACCTCAGTACGACGGTAACAAGCAGTTATCATCAAATACAGATGAAATTGAGATTATTTCAAAAATGCTTGATGGGAAATCATTTATCGGAAAGGCTTCAAGCAAAGAAAATTTATTTTTAAATAATACTGATCACTCAATTTTGCATTTAGCAATGCATGCTGAAATTGACAATAATAACCCAATGTATAACAAACTCATTTTTAGTGATGGCGATTTAACTTCTTCAGAAATATATGTATCAAATAATAAGGCAAATTTAGCCGTATTAAGTGCTTGTAATACAGGATTTGGTAAGTTGGAAAAAGGTGAAGGTGTGATGAGTATGGCAAGAGCTTTCCATTTTTCCGGAATACCATCCATAATCATGAGTTTATGGAAGGTTCCGGATAAAGAAACTAAAAAAATCATGATTTCTTTTTATAAGAATCTTAAAAAGGGCTTACCTAAAAATAAGGCATTACAAAATGCCAAACTTGAATATTTAAAGAGTACAAATGACAAGATTTTACAACATCCTTATTATTGGTCGGGTTTTGTATTAACAGGGAATAACCAGGCTTTACCTAATAATAATGCAATTTTTTATTATGTGTTTGGAAGCTTTTTGCTGCTGATTTTGCTTTATATAATCTATAAAAGATTTTACAACTAAAAATCTAATTTATCTAAAATCTCTTGGGCTTCTTCTTTTTTATAAGATTTTTCCGGATTATTGGCTACAACTGAAAACTGACTAATTGCTTTGTTTATGTCACCTGAATTTAAATAAGCTAATCCCAGATACCAATTGGCTTTTTCTTTAAAATTTAAATTAGAATTATCATTTGTTTCGTTAGTTGCAATAGGTAATAGTAGATTAATTGCCTCCAAATTATCGTTTAATCCCAGATGGCACATAGCGGTATAAAACCTGATATACTCATCCTCTTTATTACTAACAGAATTAAATAAATTAATGGCTTTATAAAATTTTCTGTTTTCATAAGCTAAAAAGGCGCTTGATTCAATATTATTTCCATTTTCTCCTCTAACAACTGGATGGACAATATTTCTATAGGGTTCAAAATATTCGGCATACAATTTTTCCGATGAATTATTAAATGAATCAGATAGTAAGAAATAGCTAAAACCTAAAACCAAAACAATAGAAGCCGCTGCCATCCATTTTCTAAGAGGAAAGACCTTTTCTTTGTCGATATCACTCTCAAATTTTTGTAATGTTGTTTTTAAAGAATTTCTTTGATTATGTGATAAAGCTTTTTTTAAATCTTTTTTAAAGAGAAATTCCTCTTTAAAAGCCGGATCATTTTTAAGCAAATTGTTAAATACAATCTGTTCTTCATCGTTTAAAGAATTGCTAAAATATTTTTCTATTAATTCAAAGTTTTTTTTCATGACTAATCATTAATTATTTCTTTAAGCTGTTTAATACAGCGTGATTTTTGACTTTTTAATACTTCTTTACTGCTATAGTTTAAGATCTTAGTAATTTCATCTAAATTAAAACCTTGGTAATAAAATAACTCTAGCACTTCTACACACCTTTTACCTAATTTTTTTAGATTCTCTAAGATAAGGTTTTGTCTTTTAGTTGGTTTATCATCATAAAAGTTAACATCTAATATTTCATTTGTTGATTCAATGGTAATATTTTGGTTGAGATCAACAGTTTTATTTTTGCGTAACAACTGAAATATTTT
>DAOUPQ010000071.1 GCA_030626085.1 Flavobacteriia bacterium | reverse complement strand
TATTGAGGTAAATTCTCTTCGACATACGAAGCGAGTTCGAAAACATTTTTTCCTGTTTTATCACCTTCAGCTACAACGACCAAACTTGAAGTTTTTCCTGAGCGCCGACTCTTTTCAAGTGTTATCAACAA
This sequence comes from Flavobacteriia bacterium, assembly GCA_030626085.1. Taxonomy (GTDB): domain Bacteria; phylum Bacteroidota; class Bacteroidia; order Flavobacteriales; family Flavobacteriaceae; genus Namhaeicola. The sequence continues at coordinate 8,787 of DAOUPQ010000071.1, read as the reverse complement.
TCTATCAAGACCCATATCTTCTTCAGGGATCAAAATCTCTTCAGCTCCGGCTCCTATACCTGCATTTAATGCGATAAAACCAGCATCACGCCCCATAACTTCAACAAAAAACAAACGATTATGTGAACTTGCAGTATCTCTAATTTTATCTATTGCTTCTACGGCAGTATTTAGTGCAGTATCATATCCAATGGTATAGTCTGTCCCAAAAATATCATTATCAATAGTGCCCGGAATACCAATTACAGGAAAATCAAATTCCTTATTGAAGATCATTCCTCCTGTAAAAGAACCATCACCTCCTATAACAACCAAAGCATCAATTTTATTTTTAACCAAATTTTTATATGCTTTTTTTCTACCTTCAATGGTTCTAAATTCTTTTGATCTGGCTGTTTTTAAAACAGTACCTCCTTTTTGAATCAAATGATGTGCATCACGGGCGGTCATTTTCGTAAAATCACCTTCAATTAATCCTTGAAATCCCCTGTATACACCAAAACACTCTAATTTATAATATGATGCTGATCTTACTACTGATCTAATTGCTGCATTCATTCCTGGTGCATCACCTCCTGATGTAAGAACTGCTATTGTTTTTATGAATTTTTTCATCTTAGTTTAATATTTTTTAAAAAAATCAATCAAAAATAACAATAAAAATGCTGATATTTAAATTAAAAAGGAAAATTAAATTTCAATTTTTATTAAATTAACAATTTGTTAACCTAAGTCTTGAAATTAAGGAATTTAAAATTTAAGAAAAAAATTAATATTTTTAAATATGTTTAAAAATGATAACGCCTAAATGCTTCAAGGGCAGCATAATCAGCTAAACCTAAATCGTTATATTTTTTTGCAGTCATTTTATTTCTATCTTCAGCTCTCATCCAAAATTCCCTTGAATCATCTCCCTGAAATAAAACACCATCTTTTTGTGATTGATGATAAAAGATTGCTTGACGCTTTTTCAATACCTGATCCGGACTCATAGGAACTACCATTTCAATCTCGTGGATATCCCATTCATGCCATGCACCTCTGTACAACCATACCCAGCAATCATCCATATATTTTTCTGTTTTTAACAAAGCTAAAGCTTTAAACAAAGCATCTAAACTAACTTTATGAGTTCCATGAGGATCGGCAAGATCTCCTGCAGCATAAATTTGATGTGGCTTGATTCCGGATATTATATCTGTCATTATTTTAATATCAAGTTTTCCTAACTTATCTTTTTTAACTCTTCCTGTTTCATAAAAAGGTAAATCTAAAAAATGTACATTTTTATCCGGTACGCCTAAATAACGTGTTGCTCCCAATGATTCTTTACGTCTTATTAAACTTTTTAGTTGTCTTACTTCAACTGTATCGATATCATATTCTTTTTTATTATTCAGATCATCAACAATTTTTTTGAATTTTGAATTTTCACCATTTAAAGCTAGAGCAACCTCAACAAATTTTATGGCTTCTGTATCTGAAACTGCAATATTTCCAGAGGTTTGATAAGCAATATGTACATCATGCCCTTGTTCAACCAAACGATCGAATGTACCACCCATTGAAATTACATCATCATCAGGGTGTGGACTAAATATAATTATACGTTTTTTTGAAGGTGATTTACGTTCGGGACGATTGGTATCATCAGCTTTTGGTTTTCCTCCCGGCCAACCGGTTATTGTATGTTGTAATTTATTAAACATTTGTATGTTCAAATTATAAGCTGAACTATATTCGATCAATAAATTAGACATACCATTATTGTTATAATCTGAATCGGTTAATTTTAAAATTGATTTTTTAACCAAACCACTTAACCAAACAGAAGCTTTTAAAGTACGATCATCTGACCATTCACATGATCTTACCAACCAAGGTGTTTTAATTCTTGTCAATTCTTGAGAAGCACCTTTATCTAAAACAAAGGTTACATTACTATGGTCTTGTAAATAGGTTGCAGGAACTTCTGAAGTTATATTTCCTTCAATTGTTTTTTTAATTACGGATGCTTTATTAATACCCCAAGCCAAAAGAACGATACGTTTTGATTTTTGTATAGTACTAATACCCATTGTAATAGCTACTCTTGGTACATTATCAATACCCAAAAAAGCTGAAGAAGCATCTACTCTTGTAATATGATCTAAAGAAATATTTCTGGTTCCTGAATTAAAATGAGAACCTGGTTCATTAAAACCAATGTGACCCGTTCTACCAATTCCTAATAATTGGAAATCTAAACCACCGGCTTCTTTAATTTTTAATTCATAATCTAAACAATATTGATGAATGTCATCTTGTTCAATAGAACCATCTGGTATATTAATATTCTCCGGGAGTATATCAACATGGTTAAACAAATGCTCATGCATAAAATACCAATAACTTTGTGTATTTTCTTTTTCCATTGGATAATATTCATCCAAATTGAATGTGACAACGTTTTTAAAGCTCAAACCCTCTTCATAGTGCATCCTAACTAATTCTTCATAAACATCAATAGGTGAAGATCCTGTTGCTAATCCCAACACGCATTTTTCATTTAATTCTGCTTTTTCTCTTATCAAATTAGCGATTTCTTCAGCAACAATTATTGAGGCTTCATCAGAATTTTCAAAAATAACATTGTGAATTTTTTCAAATCTTGTCTCTTCAAATTTACCTGCTTCTTTGTGTTCAATATTAACTTTCATAAGAATAATTTATAAAATGGTATGATTTAAACTTGAGTTTAAAAATTGATTAAAACTGTAATAATTAAGCTTGCAAATTTAATCTATTTTTTGGTATACTAATTTAATATTTTGTTAAGAATTCTTATTCAATATTGCAGACTAAAATCGGAATGAAGATTTATATCAAAATATGAAGAAATTATAATTGATAAGAAATATATAACAGGATGTATTTATCCGAAAATTTAATGTTTTGATTTCGTAACCTGTTTAATCACTATTGAAAAGTACTGTATTTAAACATTAAAATGAATTGTAATGATCAACAATAAAATTAAAGCAACTGTAAAAATTATTTTTACAAACATTTCTCTGTCTTTATCTGTTACAATCATGTTTAATTAATTTAAATAAATATCACATAGCTATAACGATAAAATTTAATATTTGTTATATTCAATCCGTATTATTATCTCATTATCAGAATATTAACCTGAGTTCGATTTAAGCTTTGCTCACAGTTTCAGATATTTAGCATATAGACGAGTCAAATTTTCGTAGCACTATCGGAATAATGCAAGGAAATTTGATGAAGTATATGGGTTAAATATCGAAATCTGCAAGCAGAAAAGCCAATAGCACACCATCTTCGAACTAAAAATAACTTGTAATAACCCGTTATTACTTCTTGATTTTCAGTATCAAACCTAGTGCACTATTGACTTTCTGTGTGATAAATCTTAGCTCGAACTCAGGTTATTAATATCAGCGTTCAGTTAATAAAAAAATCCTTAAGTAATTTATCATTAACACATTTCAACATTCTTCCATTATCACATTAACCTCTTATACATTACAAAATGTCCGCCGATTTGAGGAATATCAAACTCCTCTCCTATTATTTTATAACCTTGTTTATGATAAAAGTCGAGTGCGATTACACGAGCATTACACCAGATTATAGCAGCATTCTTTTTTTTTAATAATTTCTCTGCCCTTATAACCAATTTCTTTCCATATCCTTTCTTTTGATAAGTTTCTAGAGTTGCCATACCCCTAAGTTGGTATTGTTCACCTTTTAAATTTTTATGATCATTTTTCATAAAACTTATAATACTCACTAAAATATCATCATCAAAAACTCCTAAATGAAGAGTATTATTATCAAGATCTCCAGTAAATTGTGCCGGTAAACTCATGCTTTTACGCAGTTCTTGTTTACGTATGTTATAGGTATCCTCTACTTTTATTTCACGAATAGAGATCATAGATATAATTCTGTTTTTTAGGTTTTAATAATAAAAATTAAAACATACTGCTTACTACAACTGATTACTGCTTACTCATTTTCCTACTTCCTTTATACATTTCATATTTTACAAATCTACATTCTAAACTCCCATTAAAAACTTTAATTTTTCGAGAAGTTCTGAGTCCAACACTTTTTATTCCGGTATTAAAGTCTGATGTTATAAACCATGCATCTGTATCGGTATAATTTTGCTTTAATGTATTGCCAATTTCTTTATAGAAGATTGGAACATTTATGGATAAACGCTCGCCATAAGGTGGATTAAAACATAAAATCGTCTTGCCTTCGACAGGTTTTTCCGAATTAAAAAAATCTTGCTTTTCAACAATTATAAATTCATCTAAATTTGCATTTTTTATATTTTCCTGAGCTTTTCTTACAGCAGACGGGGCCTTATCAAAACCAATAATTTTTTGTGATGAATATGTAATTTTTTTGAGGAGAGAATCATGTATCTTTTCAAAAAGATCATTATCAAAATCTACCCATTTTTCAAAACCAAACTCAATACGGTTTATATTTGCGGGGATACTATTTGCAATCATTGCTGCTTCAATCAACATAGTCCCACTTCCACACATAGGATCAACAAAATGCTGAGAACCGTTATAACCGGTCATTAAAATTAAACCAGCTGCAAAAACCTCATTAATAGGTGCAATATTAGTTGAAATTCTGTAACCTCTTTTATGCAGAGACATTCCTGAGCTATCCAATGAAACAGTACAGGTATCTTCCTGAATATGTATGTTTAACTGCAAATCCGGGTGTTTTATATCAACATTAGGCCTTTCTCCATATTTATTTCTAAAATAATCAACAATAGCATCCTTGCTTTTTAATGCAATATATTGTGAATGAGTAAATATTGATGAATGAACTGCCGCATCAATTGCTAAAGTATTATGTACTTGTAGATATTTTTCCCAATTAATTTTTTGCAAATTTTTATACAGATCATTTTCATTATAAATTTTAAATCTTTCAATTGGTTTTAAAATTCTAATTGCAGTACGCAAGGCCATATTTGCTTTATACATAAAACCGGTATCTCCAAAAAATGTTACACTTCTAACACCTTCTTTTACTCCTATCGCTCCTAAATTCCTTAGTTCTTTAGCTAATATCGACTCAAAACCATATAAAGTTTTTGCAGTCATTTTAAAATTTTCATTCATTTAGCAAAAATACTGTTATATAAATTGAAATATTCTTTATTTTGTCCTTTTTAAAATTATTTCTTAGAATATATTAGATGGAAAATCAAGATTCATGGTACCAACAATGGTTTAATACACAGTATTATCATAAGCTTTACGATCATAGAAATGATAAAGAAGCCGAATTATTTATGGAAAATTTAATCGCTTTTTTAAACTTACCAAAAAAGAGTAAAATTTTAGATCTGCCTTGTGGAAGAGGAAGGCATGCCATCTACTTAAATAATTTAGGTTATCACTTGACAGGTGCTGATTTATCAATAAACAATATAAATTATGCTAAAAGATTTGAAAACAATACATTACATTTTCATACACATGATATGAGAGATCATCTAAGTGAAAAATATGATGCTATATTTAACTTATTTACAAGTTTTGGTTATTTTGATTATGAAGATGAGAATATTAAAGTACTTCAAAATTTTAAATCCGGATTGAGATACAATGGCATTTTAGTGCTAGATTTTATAAATATCAACAAAGCGAAAACCAATTTAATACCAAAAGAAATTATAACAAAAAATGATATTGATTTTTATATCAAAAGAAAAGTTGAGAACAATTATCTAAAAAAAGAAATTAAATTCAATATTAATGAAAAGTTATATGAATTTGAAGAAAAGATACAATGTTTGACATTGTCAAAATTTAAAAGCATGTCAAAAAAAGTCAATTTAAAAATAAAGCATATTTTTGGCGATTATAATCTAAAACCTTTTGACGAAAAAGAATCTGACCGATTAATAATAATATTTCAATGATCTATCTAGCCCTCATACTTTCAGTACTCTTAGGAGTATTTATAGCTAGTTTTTTTAAACCAAAAACACAAGCTTTGCGATTATTTTTATCGTTCAGTGGTGCATATTTATTATCGATAACCGTTTTACATTTATTACCTGAAGTATTTGAAACCCAACAAAAAAATATAGGATTATTTATCTTATTAGGAATTGTTTTGCAAACTGTATTAGAATATTTTTCAAAAGGTGCTGAACACGGTCACATGCATGGTTATGAATATACTTATAGTGTGCCGTGGTTATTATTCTTTAGTTTGGGTATTCATGCCTTTTTAGAAGGAATGCCTTTGGGTTTAAAAGGTAACAGCAATCTACTTTGGGCAATAATCATTCATAAAATACCTGTCACAATTATTTTGGTTGTTTTCTTACAAAATTCAAACCTACAAAAAACAACTATTTATATATTTGTATTCTTATTTGCGTTGATGAGTCCATTGGGTAGTTTATTTGCCAACAAGTTCCCGTCTATAAATCAATATCACACTGAGATCACCGCAATTATAATAGGTATTTTCCTACATATTTCTACAGCGATTCTTTTTGAAAGTTCAGAAAATCACAAGTTTAATTCAAGAAAATTCATTGCAATTATTATTGGATTTATAGTTGCTTTTTTAAGCTTGTGATTTACCTTATATAAATTACTTATTTACCCATTGTGCATTTAGAGAATGCTAATTTATGAAATACTTATTTACAGGATAATAATAGTTTGAGGAAAATTTAATTAGCCACTTCGCTAATAAATTTAATTCGCATCATTCTCAATTCTTCAATATCATAATCACCATCAAATTCGTCTAAAGCCTCTTCGATCTTGTCAGTTTCAGACTCCATAAAATAATCAAAAATCTCTTCTTGCTGATCTTCATCTAATAATTCATTGATGCAATAACTAATATTGATCTTAGTACCCGAATAAATAATCTGCTCCATTATTTTAATGAGTTCATCCATCGTAATACCTTTAGACTTTGCAATGTCATTAAGCGGTATTTTTTTATCAGTACTTTGAATAATATATAGTTTTAGTGCAGAATTTAAACCGGTACTTTTTACAATTAGATCATCTGGACGAATAATATCATTCTCTTCAACATAATCTGAAATCAATGCAAGAAACTCTTTACCGTATTTTTTTGATTTTCCATCTCCTACTCCATGTACATTAGCTAATTCTTCATATGTAATTGGGAATTTTAAAGTCATATCTTCAAGAGAAGGATCTTGAAAAACCGCATAAGGGGGAACACCTTTTCTTTTCCCTATTGACTTTCTAAGATCTTTAAGCATCACCATTAATTTTTCATCTGTAGCAACTCCTCTGGATTTACCTTTAGTAATGATACTACTATCATCTACTTCATCATAAACATGATCTTTGGTCATCATAAATGAAACCGGATTAGTAATAAATCCTTTACCCTCTTGTGTAAGTTTTAAAACACCATATTGTTCAATTTCTTTATGCAAAAACCCGGCTACCAAAACTTGTCTTATCAGAGCCATCCAATACTTATCATCTTTGTCATTTCCTGTTCCAAAGAAATCTTGTTTGTTGGTTTTGTGCGATATCAATAATGCATTTTCTTTACCTATCAGGGTATTGATTACCTCTTTGGATTTATATTCTTCTTTAGTTTCTTTGACTACCTCTAATAGTTTTTTTACATTATCTTTTGCTTCAATTTTCTTTTTAGGATTTCTAACATTATCATCCATATCCGCTCCATTTCCATTTATTTCATCAAATTCTTCACCAAAATAATGTAGTAAGAACTTACGTCGAGATATAGAAGTTTCGGCGTAAGCCACCACTTCTTGCAATAAAGCATTTCCAATATCTTGTTCGGCTATAGGTTTACCTGCTAAAAATTTTTCTAATTTTTCGATATCTTTATAGGCATAGTATGCCAAGCAATACCCTTCGCCTCCATCTCTACCCGCTCTACCGGTTTCCTGATAATAACTCTCCAAACTTTTTGGCATATCATAATGAATAACAAAACGAACATCGGGTTTGTCAATACCCATACCAAAAGCAATAGTTGCTACAACCACATCGGTATCTTCCATTAAAAACATATCCTGATGCCTGGCTCGTGTTTTGGCATCAAAACCAGCATGATAAGGAACTGCTTTTATACCGTTTACTTGTAGCACTTGTGCAACTTCTTCAACTTTTTTTCTGCTTAAACAATATATAATTCCTGATTTGCCTTTATATTTCCTTACAAACCGAATAATATCTTTATCAACATCTGCATTTTTGGGTTTTACTTCATAAAATAAATTTGGTCTGTTAAAAGATTCTTTAAACGTCTTAGCATCGGTAATGCCTAAATTCTTTAAAATATCTTCTTGAACCTTTTCAGTTGCAGTAGCGGTTAGACCAACAATATTTAAATCACCAATTTGTTTAATAATTTCTTTTAAATTTCTGTATTCTGGTCTAAAGTCATGACCCCATTCTGAAATGCAATGTGCTTCATCAATTGCAATAAATGAAATAGTTTGCTTTTTTAAAAACTCTATATATTCTTCTTTTGTTAGTGATTCAGGAGCTACATACAATAATTTAGTAATACCGTCTTCTATATCGCACTTTACCTGAGCAATTTCAGTTTTGTTTAAAGATGAATTTAAAACGTGTGCAACACCGTGATTTGTAGAAATTCCACGTAAAACATCAACCTGATTCTTCATCAGTGCAATTAATGGTGAAACAACAATTGCCATTCCATCCTGCACCAAAGCAGGCAATT
>DAOUPQ010000065.1 GCA_030626085.1 Flavobacteriia bacterium | reverse complement strand
GCCTTTTAAAGATGACATATTTATATTTTTTACGATCCAAAAGAGATGTAATTAAAACTTCTTTTTCACCCGATGGAAGTTCAACACAAACGAACCTGCATTTTATGGGTTCAACAACTATATTTTGCTTTTTGTACTTCCTTTTTAAATCATTACCTGGTTCTATTTCTGCAATAATCTCTTTTTCACCGCTCTCTACAAGTTCTTTCGCTACATTCCAACTTGATATGGTAACCCTGGCACAAAAATGGCTGCTGGTTGCAAGAATATTTTTAAATAAATCAAAAGAAGGATATCCTCTGTCAAGTAGTATTAAATCCCCTTTACTACAAAATTTTAGATGCTGATTAGCCAATGCATGTTCACCAACCTTAAGATTGACCAATTTTGCATCAATGCTCACTTTATTGAGAACATCATATGCTTTTGATATTCTTGCCAGAACAACTGTTTTGTTCATCCTATTACTGGTATATTCTCCAAATTCATTAATGGTTTGAACTGTCTTTGGCAATATTACCTGAGAACCATCTACGGCTATTAATCTAAAACCTTTCCACTTTTTAACATGGTAATTCGAATAAAAATGATTAAAACAATCATTATTCAACTCTACAAAAGCATCAGGGTTTATTTTTAATCTTGCTTGTGAAAAAGCACTTTGAGTAGCAAACTGTTCGGTTATCTCTTTACTATTATATGATTTAAAAAACCGATCTAATTCTCTTTGTACAGAACTCTGCAAAGAAGATATAATAAATAATGAAAGGGATTTAAATGTAAAGCTTCTTTTTCGAGTGAAATCTTTAGAACAGGTCTTATATGTTGATATAAAATTGAGATTTGTTAACTTATTTTCCAGTAAATCAACTAGTTTGGCATGATTTTTAAATTTTTGTCTGGTACTTGGATAAATTTCTTAAATTTGTCATAATTGTATATTTTATTAGTTTTACATACTTAAATATACTAACTAACCTTCTAAAAAACAAATATTTAGAGGGTTAGTTTCCTTAACTTATTGACATTGCGCCAGCTGGCGGGTTCAACTAACATTTTTGAGTTCGTTTTAAAACTCCTCGAAATTGAGTTTCACTAATAAAAAAATCTGCTTGCAGGTTTATTAACGAATAATAATCAAATTTATTGAATACAAATTGAAAAATTAACATTTTGCAATGTCTTATATTTCAGTGTATTATATTTTAATAAGCAATTCTATAATATTAAATACTGTTTAATATTAAAATGGAAGGAGATAGCATCAAAAAACGGAGTTATTCTGGATATTCAATTCTCAAATGATAAATATTATGTAGTTTCTTTTTAATTACCTTTTTAATGGTTTGAATCTCCTTAAAAGTAATATCAGCATTCATAAACTGACCGTTTTGCATTTGGCTGTTAATGATCTTTTCAACCAATTCATCAATAAGATTAGCTGTAGGTTCTTTAATACTTTTTGAGGCAGCTTCACATGCATCACACATCATTAAAACAGCAGTTTCTTTTGAAAATGGAATTGGTCCAGGGTATTTAAAATCATTTTCATTAACATCATTAGGCGTTAGTTTTTCTTGTAATTTATAAAAATAATAAATTATGTTTGTTCCATGATGTGTTCTTATAAAATCAATTATTCTATCAGGAATCCCATTTTTTTTGGCTAATTCAATACCTTTAATAACGTGATTTACAATAATTTCTGTAGAATCAGATGGTGAAAGATCGTGATGCGGATTCACATTGGTTGTCTGATTTTCTGTAAAATACATCGGATTTAACATCTTACCAATATCATGATATAAAGCACCGGCTCTCACAAGCATCGCATTAGCGCCAATTTCATTTGCTGAAGCTTCTGCTAGATTTGCAACTTGCATAGAGTGTTGGAAAGTTCCGGGAGCTTTTTCGTTCAACTCTCGTAATAATTTTGAATTCGTATTTGAGAGCTCTAATAATGATACATCGGATACCAAACCAAACGTCTTTTCATATATCAATATTAAAAACAATGATAAAAATGATAAAATGCCATTTAAAACGAACATGGCAAAATAACCCCATTTTAACTGTTGTGCATTACCATCCTGTATTATTGAAAAAGCTACATAGGCAACTATATAGACTAAAGTAATTTTAATAATTGATATAAATAAATTGGCCCTGCGGTGTAATTCAGATACTGTTAAAATTGTAACCATTCCGGCAATTATTTGCAAAAAAACAAATTCAAAACTATTCGGAACTATAAATCCAAGCAGTAAAACCGTAATAACATGTGTAAATAAACCAACTCTGGCATCAAAAAAGGCTTTTATTATTATTGGTAGAATAATAATTGGTACGACATAAATATAATTAACCCAATATTTTTGAACTATCGTAACCATTAAAACGATCAATATAATATTAAAAATGATAAAGGTTAATTTTGTGTTGTTCTTATAGATATCAGGGCGATATTTTTCAAGAAATAAAAATAGCATTAAAAGTACCAATGCTACTAAAATTGTGTATCCAAAAACAATCCAATTATAATTAATTTCACTCCATAACTGTGTATCGTATTCTTTTTTTAGTGATGTTAATATTTCATACTTTTCACCCTCAACCAAATCACCTTTTGATATAATTATCTCATATTGGGATACCAAGCCTTTTGTAAAAGATCTATTTATTAATTCTTCGTTTAAAGCTCTATTTGTCAGTTCATCATCAAAAAAAACATTTGGCTCTAAAATCTCAAAAAATAATGAAGTGAATTCATCCTCTAGAACCTTATACTTCTTATTACTAAAATAGCTATTAATTGAAGAAACTAAATTATCAGTAGTAAATAATTGATCGGAAATAATATCTTTAACTTCATTCCCTTCTCTCAAAGAGATTAATTTATTATTTTTAACCTTTTTATTATCAACTTTGTTTAGAAACCCGACTTTATAAACAGAGTTAATAAATTTTATACCAAAATCTTGAAGCCTCCTTTTATTAAATCCAATAGCACTTGAATCTTGTAATATTAAAGGAATATTTTTAATATAATTTTCTTTTACTCTTTCTTCTACTTCATTATTTACAACAAAATATAATTGTTTGTTGTTTTCTATTTCTTCAGCTTCAAGTTTTAGTTCTTCATCTGATTTTTGAATAGCAAAATCAAAAGGCGAATATAAATTTTCATATTGCCAGGGTTTTCCTTTTTGAATATTATATTTAAACTGACCTCCTTTTGGAAATAAATAAACAATAAAAAAAGTAGTTGCCAAAAACAGAATGATCTTATAAATAAGAGCATGATTTTGATAAAGTTTATTGATAAAATCTTTCATTTTATTCATTTAAACTTCAAAAGTAATGATTTATCAAATAATTCATTATCTTATTTAGGCAAATTTTCTAATCGTATAGGTGTTTTTGATTTAATCCAATCAGTATAAGTTGTGTATCCTACTTTATCTTGTAGTTCTTTGGTCTTTCTTAAGATATTATCTACTATTCTATCAGGCATGATTTTTTGTATTTTAATAAATGCTTCAATAGCTTCCACATTTTCATCAACTCTTTTACAAAGATCAGTATTTAAATTTTCAACCCAGTCTTCAAATAAATCATCTTCAAGAAGGTGTTTATCAATTATTTTTTCAGTCATTCTTTTTCCATGCACCTTTGATTCTTGAATATTACCTCTTCCTGTTACAGCATTACCAATTGCAAAAACATTATTATAACCATAAACCTTATAGTTTCCTTTACCTTCCATTTTTAACCAAGAACCTTCATAATGTAAACCTTCTATTTGTTCCGGTAAACTGCCAATTGACGAGATTATCATTGGCGTTTCAACAGTTAATGTATCACCTGGTTTTGATATAATTTTTCCATTTTCAATGGTTACTTTTTGTAAAACCAAGGCTTTTAAAGTTCCATCTTTTTCAATTATATCTATTGGAATACTCAATGGAATAAATTTAAACAAATATTTATCGAGATATTTTTGTAATAATTTTTCTGAAACCATCTTAGCCTTTTCAACATTTTCTGTAGTATCATCTTTAGGTGATTTTAATGGCATATCCTTTGCGGCTCTTCTATAAACTAAACTTAATCCTTTGATTTGTAATTCTTGCAAATTAGTATTATTTGATTCTAAAATAGCTGCAATACCTTTTTTCTCAAATTCAAAAAGATCAACCAAAATTCCTTTTTTTGATAACAAAACATCCTGAACTAATTCGATCATCCCTAATTTTATAACGTCTAATGAAGCTAAACCCCCACCAACAACAATAGCACCATCTTTAATTTCAATACTTGATCCTTTATAATCAGGTTCGTGTTTGTGGTTATACCAATACAATAATGAATTTTGATAAACCAACTCCTTACCCTTAAATTTATTGATATCTTTAATTAGTAGATCTCTATCTTTCCAGGCCCCATTTGCTATTATTATAACTGTAAATCCCCAATTTTTAACCAAATCTTCAAAACTTATATCTCTACCTATTTTTACATTAGGTATGTATAATATATTTTCATGATTAAGCTTTTGATCAATATTTTTTTCTTGCTTATCTCTCAATCCAACATGCCACTTAGGCAAACCATCTTCAATTTTCCCATAAGGCAGATCATTCATTTCAAAAATAACTACTTTAAATCCTTTTGTAGCCAATGTAAATGCAGCTTCAGAACCGGAAATTGACCCTCCAATAATTGCTATATAATGTTTGTTAATACTAGTGTCAATCATATTTTAATACCTCTTGAATTTTAAATTAATTCTTAAATATTTTCTTTAAATTATTTTTGAAGGTGAATTACAAAAATAAAATCAACAATAAATATACATTATAAATTCATTAAAAATAAGTACTTTCGTAAGAAAGATATTAAAAAATATTATCATGAGTAAAGAAGTTGTAATCGTCTCGGCAGTTCGAACACCAATGGGTAGTTTTATGGGAAGTCTTTCAAGTATTCCAGCTGCAAAATTGGGGGCTATAGCCATTAAAGGAGCATTAGATAAAATCAATCTTGATCCAAATATAATTGATGAAGTATTTATGGGTAATGTATTGCAAGCCGGTGTTGGTCAGGCACCCGCTCGTCAGGCTGCTGTTTTTGCCGGATTACCCTATACTGTACCGTGCACAACTGTTAATAAAGTTTGTGCTTCAGGTATGAAAGCAATTTCATTTGCAGCTCAAGCGATTAAATGTGGTGATGCCGAAATTATTATTGCCGGTGGAATGGAAAATATGAGTCAAACTCCATTTTACCATCAAGGACGTAACGGACAAAAATTAGGAAATATCGTTCTAGAAGATGGACTTTTAAAAGATGGTTTGACCAATGTTTACGATGGAAAACATATGGGAACTTGTGGCGATCTATGCGCAAATGAAAAAGAATTTACTCGTGAAGATCAGGATAATTTTGCAATAGAATCTTATACCCGTTCGGCAAAAGCATGGAAAACCGGAAAATTTGATGAAGAGATTGTTCAAGTTGAAGTTCCACAACGAAGAGGTGAACCAATCATCGTTAAAGAAGATGAGGAGTTTAAAAATGTAAAATTGGATAAAATTCCAAATCTCAGACCAGTGTTTTCAAAAGAAGGTACTGTAACAGCTGCAAATGCATCTACACTTAATGATGGAGCTGCTGCTTTGGTGTTGATGAGTAGTGGAAAAGCTAAAGAACTCGGATTAAAACCTCTTGCTATAGTAAAAGGTTATGCAGATGCTGCACAAGAACCTGAGTGGTTTACAACAGCTCCGGCAAAAGCAATTCCGATTGCCTTAAAAAAAGCAAATATCGATAAGAGTGATGTAGATTACTACGAATTAAATGAAGCTTTCTCAGTTGTAGGATTGGTAAATATCAAAATGCTTAAATTAGATGCTGAAAAAGTGAACGTCAATGGTGGAGCTGTTTCTTTGGGTCATCCATTAGGTTGTTCAGGTGCAAGAATCATTGTAACGCTAATCAATGTGCTAAAACAAAATAATGCAAAAATAGGTACTGCAGGTATTTGTAATGGTGGTGGTGGCGCAAGTGCTATGGTTATTGAAAATGTTAAATAGTATAGAGTAATTAGAAGTTTATTAAAAAAACAATTAACCTACCAAGAATTGATGAAATTCGGAATTTGTATTTTAAATGCTATTCCTTTACGGGAAGAAGCTAGTGATAAAAGTGAGATGGTATCTCAAATTTTATTTGGAGAAACTTTTAAAATTATTAATTCAAATACACATTTTGTTAAGATCGTTTCAGACTATGATAAGTATGAAGGTTGGGTTTCTAAGAATCAGGTTGAAATTATTGATGAGAAATTTTATCAACAAATAAATCAATCTGAAAAAATATTTACTAACGAATTGATCAATTATTTAACTGAACAAAATAATTCATTGATACCAATATCGATTGGTACTTCCCTCCCACTTTTAAAAGAAAATAACTTAAGTATCAATAAAAAACAATTTTTTTTTGAGGGTGATAATAAAATAGGCGTTTTTAATAAAAGTGAAATTGTTAAAACTGCATATTTATATTTAAATGCACCATTTTTATGGGGAGGCAAAACTCCTTTCGGAATTGATTGCTCAGGTTTAACACAGATGGTTTACAAGATTAATGGGCATTTTTTACCCCGAGATGCATGTCAACAAGCCAAACAGGGCGAAGTTTTAAGTTTTATTGAAGAGAGTGAACCGGGAGATCTTGCATTTTTTGATGATCATGAAGGAAATATCATTCATGTTGGTTTAATTCTTAATAACAATCACATCATTCATTGTTATGGAAAAGTAAGAATAGATAGATTAGATCATAGCGGTATTTATAATGTTGACACAAAACGTCACACACACAAACTCAGGCTTATCAAGCAAATTTTTTAGAAATCATTAAGAAAAGAATTAGCCAATCTTTAATTGTTTGACTTTCACTTTTTTATTATCTAATTTTTCGAATTCTGAATTATTTGAAATATAATTCGGGATGATACTTTTTAATTTTGAAACAATTTCATTAGTAGATTGACCATCCAAGATCATTAATTTATCAATTTCAATTTTTATTTTATTATAATCTATTTTTTCAGTTTTGGCAATTAATATCTTATCGTGATAGGTTGGAATCGTGTTTTCTTCATTTGTCAGTAATTCTTCATATAATTTTTCTCCCGGACGTAATCCTGTAATTTCAATATCAATATCTTCAGGATATTTATACCCACTTAAATGAATCATTTTTTTAGCTAATTCAAAGATCTCAACAGATTCTCCCATATCAAACACATAAATTTCTCCACCATTACCCATAATTCCAGCTTCTAATACTAGCTCGCATGCTTCTGGAATTGTCATAAAAAAACGAGTAATACTTTTATGTGTAACAGTAAGTGGACCACCTGCATCAATTTGTTTTTTAAATAAAGGAATTACAGATCCATTTGAACCCAAAACATTACCAAAACGCGTTGTAACAAATTTAGTTTTCCCAAAACCGTTTAGATAATTAGCATAAATTTCGGCTACTCGTTTAGTAGCACCCATTACATTAGTTGGGTTAACAGCTTTATCGGTAGAAACCATTATAAACTTATCCACTCCATTTTCAACTGCCTGATTCATTACATTTGATGTGCCAACAATATTTACATGAACTGCCTCATAGGGATTTTTTTCCATCAACGGAACATGTTTATAAGCTGCTGCATGAAAAACAATATTAATATTGTATTTTTTGAAAATTTCTTTTACTCTATGATCATTTCTAATATCGACCAATTCTACATAAAAATTCTTTACTTCATCACGTATAAAAGTCTGTTGTAAATCATATAAAGCCGATTCAGCCTGATCTAATAAAATTAAATGTTTATAATCATAATGACTAATTTGATTGGCAAATTCATGTCCAATAGATCCTGCAGCTCCTGTAATTAAAATAACTTTATCAGTAAATTCTTTTTGAATTATAGGATTATTAATTGAAATAGGAGTTCTTTCTAATAGATCTTCAATTTTAACTTCAGATATTTGACTAACATTTAAATCACCATCAATCCACTGTTGCACCGGAGGTACAATTTTAACCGTAAGCGGAAGCTGAGTAATTTTATCAACTTTTTCAAAAAGGTCATACGAGTTGATATTTTGAATAGAAAAAATGATTTCGGAAATATTATTCTTGAGGATATAATCTTCATCAACTTTATCAGAATCCAGAATTTTTATCCTATTAAATTGCTTGCCAATTTTTAATTTGCTGTCATCTAAAAACCCAACAATTTTATATTTGTTTTGCGTACTATTACTCAAAGTAGTATAGGTCAACAAACCCGAATCACCGGCTCCGTAAATTAATACATTTTTTGGTGATTTATAATTAGATACAATTCTGTTAAACAAATACTTAAAAATAAAACGGCTTGAAATTAAAAGAACGATATTCAATAAATAATGAACAAAAACAATTGATAATGGTATTTGAAAAACTTTATCTAAATTATAATTATTTGCTAAAAGTGTAGTAACCAACAATAATGCCATTAACAAAGTAGCAGCCCAAAATACCTGTATAGCATCTTTTATACCTGTATGCCTTACAATACCTTTAAAGGAGCCAACTAATATAAAACTTATCAATGAGACCAGGGCAACCAACGGTAAATTACCAACAAAATCAAACTGCCCGAAGTTTAGTGTAAAATTAAATCTTATTAAATATGCAAGAAAAAACGCTTGCAAACTAATTGAGATATCAATTAACAAAACTATCCATCGAGAGGTATAGGAAGTTCTATTTTTTAAAAATGATTTGGTCATTTTAAAATTAAGCTATTTTATAATATAATCTTCAGTTTATATAAAACTGTAAATACTAGTTGTTTCCTAGTATTATTGGCAAGCCACTATCTCCACTACCTATAAGAATAACTTTAGAATTTGGGGATTGTGATAGTTTTAAAGTAGCTTCAATTCCTTTATCTCTTAATATCATTTCTGATAGTGATGCATTTAAAATTCTATTGGCATCAGCTTTCCCCCGAGCTTCAATACGTTGTTTTTCAGCTTCTTTTTCAGCTTTTTCTAATCTAAAAACGTATTCTAAAGATTCTTGTTCTTGTCCTAATTTTCTTTCAATTGCATCTTTAATGGCGTTAGGTAAGGTTACATCTCTAACCAATACTTCGTTTAATTGTACATACTGATCATCTGTGATTTTTTTTGTTTCATCGAAAATTTCTTTCTGAATTACATCTCTTTTTGAAGAATAAATCTGTTCAGGAGTATATCTTCCCACAACACTTCTGGTTGCAGATCTAATAGCTGGCTTTAAAACTCTATCCAGATAGTTTTCCCCTTTGGTTTTATGTAACATCCCAAGGTTTTCAAGATCTGGTTGATACCAAGCTGTAGCTTCTAATTGTATATCCAAACCATTTGAAGATAATACTTTCATTTTTTCTGTAAGTTCTTGCTGTCTAACTTCATACACATTCACTTCATTCCATGGAGCAACTAAATGAAATCCTTCACCCAAAGGCGCTTTATCTGTAACAACTCCTCCGCCAAATCTCTTCCATAATACACCTGCTTCACCAGCATCTATTGTT
>DAOUPQ010000023.1 GCA_030626085.1 Flavobacteriia bacterium | reverse complement strand
GTTATAATATTCCCGACATATTCCCGACAATTTACCTTGTCATTATATAATAAATCTTTTCATATCTTACTAAATACCTCCTAATACCTTATAATATATGGATTTGTAATTATATTTCTGGAAAGTTAAAAATATGTAAAAACAGTAATTTTAGTCCTACTCCCGCTACTAAATATAAAGCTTCTTAAATTAAGAAGCTTTTTTTTATAGATAACTTTGAAGCATATTATAAACTTGTTCTATTAAATATTGTTTTATTAATTACATCTTTTTATTTACCAGTAGTCATAATCAGAATCGAGATAAAATCCATCCAAATATTAAAATGCTTCTCATATTAAAGTTTAAGAGGAAAATGGAAAATTATATAGATTCATCTATCTAAATAATGATATTTATTAATATATTTATCGTAATTCAATAATAGTATTTATCAAATGAAAAACTATAAACCAAAAAAAAGATTAAATGCAAGTGAATATATTAATGGTATATTAAATGGTGATAGAGTAATCCTTTCTCAAGCAATCACTGTTATTGAAAGTAATCTGGAAAATGATAAAATTCTTTCTAAAAAAATTATTCAGGAAATACTGCCAAAATCCGGAAATTCAATTAGGATTGGAATTACCGGTGTACCCGGCGTAGGAAAAAGTACTTTTATTGAAGTTTTTGGAAAATATCTAATAGATCAAGGGTATAAGGTAGCTGTTTTATCTATTGATCCAAGTAGTCAGCGTTCTAAGGGTAGTATTCTGGGTGATAAAACCAGAATGGAAGAATTAGCAAATCTAGAGAATGCCTATATCAGACCTTCAGCCTCCGGTGATACTTTGGGTGGTGTTGCTAATAAAACAGGAGAAACCATGTTACTTTGTGAAGCTGCTGGTTATGACGTTATTCTTATTGAAACTGTAGGTGTGGGTCAGTCTGAAACTGCAGTTCATGATATGACCGATTTCTTCTTGTTATTAATGTTGTCAGGTGCAGGTGATGAATTGCAGGGAATTAAAAAAGGAATCATGGAAATGGCAGATATGATTGTAATTAATAAAGCGGATGGTGATAATGTGAAAAAAAGTGAATTTGCAAAATTGCAATATCAAAATGCATTACATATTTTCCCCCAATCTGAATCTGGCTGGGTTCCAGTGGTTAGTACAGCATCATCAACCAAAAATATTGGAATAGATCATGTTTGGGATAAAATTACCGACTACAAAAAGCTTGTTTTAGAGAATGGATATTTTGATAAGAATAGAAATTATCAACAAATACAATGGATGTATAACAATATTAATGAAGAATTAAAAAGATTATTTTATGCATCAGAAGATATAAAAAGTCATTTAAAAAAAATCGAAAAAGAAATTGTTTCATCAAAAATATCTCCTGTAAAAGCTGCACAATTATTAATTAAAGAATTCAAAAATTCCCTTTTAAAAAGACAATAATTCAAATAATTGTATTTTTATTCATGCTCTAAATATTTTTCCATAATTGTAATCGCTGATTCAGAGATTACAGTACCAGGACCAAAAACAGCTGCTACTTTTTTATCAAATAAATATTTATAATCCTGAGCGGGAATTACTCCACCGGCAAATACTAAAATATCTGGTCTTCCAAGCCTTGCTAATTCTTCAATTAATTGAGGAATAAGCGTTTTATGACCAGCTGCTAAACTTGATGCTCCTACAAAGTGAACATCATTTTCAATTGCTTGTTTTGCAACCTCTTCAGGTGTTTGGAATAAAGGCCCCATATCCACATCAAAACCAAGATCGGCAAAGCTTGAAGCTACAACTTTTGCACCTCTATCATGCCCGTCTTGTCCCATTTTAGCGATCATTACACGCGGACGGCGACCTTCTAATTCAGCAAATCTATCGGCTAATTTTTGCGCTTTTGCAAAAGTACTATCATTTTTTACTTCTTTACTATACACTCCACTTATTAATTTAATATCGGCTTTATGACGACCGAAATGTTTTTCTAAAGCATCTGAAATTTCTCCTAAAGTAGCAAAATTTTCGGCAGCCTCAACAGCTAAGGTTAGTAAATTACCTTTACCTGTTTCTGCACATTCTTCAAGAGCCTTTAAATTATCGTCAACTACAGCTTGATTTCTATCTTTTTTAAGCTTATTCAATCTTGCAATTTGAGAATCCCGTACAGCTGTATTATCAACTTCGAGAATTTCAATATCAGATTTTTCTTTGGTTTGGAATTTATTCACACCCACCAAAATGTCTTGTCCGGAATCCAATCTTGCCTGCTTGCGAGCAGAAGCTTCTTCAATTCGCATTTTTGGAACCCCGGTTTCTATTGCCTTCGCCATTCCACCAAGTTCCTCAATTTCTTCAATAAGTTTCCATGCTTTTTTAGCAATTTCCTGTGTAAGGTATTCTACATAATATGAGCCAGCCCAAGGATCAACAGATTTTGTAATCTGTGTTTCTTCCTGAATGTAGATCTGTGTATTACGAGCTATACGAGCAGAAAAATCTGTAGGCAATGCTATAGCTTCATCTAAAGCATTTGTGTGAAGCGATTGTGTTCCACCCAAAGCAGCCGCCATGGCTTCAATACAAGTACGAGCTACATTGTTAAAAGGATCTTGCTCACTCAAACTCCAACCCGATGTTTGACTATGCGTACGTAAAGCCATTGATTTAGGATTCTTTGGATTGAATTGCTTAATGATCTTTGCCCAAAGCATACGAGCTGCACGCATTTTAGCAATTTCCATAAAGTGATTCATTCCAACTGCCCAGAAAAATGAAAGTCGGGGTGCAAATTCATCAATTTTTAAACCTGATTTTAATCCTGTACGAATATATTCCAACCCATCAGCTAAAGTGTAAGCCAGTTCAATATCAGCTGTAGCACCTGCTTCCTGCATGTGATATCCGCTAATGGAAATAGAATTAAACTTAGGCATATTTTGAGTAGTATATTCAAAAATGTCACCAATAATTTTCATAGATGGAAGTGGTGGATATATATAGGTATTTCTAACCATAAACTCTTTTAAAATATCATTTTGAATAGTACCGCTCAACTTATCTAAAGTAACACCTTGTTTTTTTGCAGCCGCAATATAAAAGGCCATAATTGGCAAAACAGCTCCGTTCATTGTCATAGAAACCGACATTTTATCCAAAGGAATCTGTTTGAATAAAACTTCCATATCTAGTACAGAATCAATTGCCACACCTGCTTTTCCAACATCTCCTGTTACTCTTGGATGATCAGAATCATATCCGCGATGCGTAGCAAGATCAAATGCAACTGACAGCCCTTTTTGACCGGCAGCAAGATTTCTTCTATAAAAAGCATTAGATTCTTCCGCTGTAGAAAAACCAGCATATTGACGGATCGTCCATGGACGAATTACATACATCGTGCTATACGGTCCTCTTGTAAATGGAGGTATTCCAGCAGCAAAATTTAGGTGCTCTGCATTCTTAATATCATTTTTCGTAAAATGTTTTTTTACAGGTATCCCTTCAGGAGTATTCCAAACTTCCTGATTTTCAGAAGTAGCGACTTTTTGCTTAACTGTTATTTTTATTGTTAAATCTGAAAAATTTGGTCTCATGATCTATTATTTTTTATTGTTTTTTGAATTTTATCTTGAACACTGGAAATAATGCTTATAATATCTGATCTAACATGGATAAAACTATCTAGTCCAGCTTCAGTCAATTCATCTACCAATTCAATTGGATTTCCCGCTAAGATAAGAACCTTATCTTTATTAATCACTCTAAAAGTTTTTACAAAATCAAGAGCACTATCTTTGTAATCCTTATCCGAACTACAAATAACTACTACATCTGATTCAGATCTTGCACTTGATTTGGCAGCAGTTTCTGCACAACAATGGCTTTCTTCCGGAAGTATATTAAAACCACTAACACCCATAAAATCATATGCAAATGCTGCCCTGGCTTTTCTCATATTAAGATCACCAAAACTTGTAAGTTCCAAAACCGGACGTTGCCCTGTTTTTTTAACAAGATTCTCAGTTACTTTTCTTAATGCTTCTATTTCAAAAGCGGCCCTTTTTGGAGTTAAAACTGTTTTTTTATAATTTGGTTTAGAAAATTTGTTTGAAAGAATTTTCGTATCAATAGTTTCTATCAAGTTTGGATATTTATTAATGCCAACCATTACCAGCCTTCTATGACCAATCAATTTTATTTTTATCAAACATATCTCTGCAATTTGCTGTTGGATAATTCCATTTTCAAATGCGAGATAGTAACCACCATATTCTTCAATACTTTTAAATAACTCTAAAGCTTTTTGAGCAAGCTTAACACTAACTTCTTCAATATAATATGATCCATCAACAGGGTTTAAAACCTTGCCAAAATAAGATTCTTCTATTAAAATTGTAGCAATATTACCCGCAATTCTATTAGAGAAATCTGATGTTTTACTAAATTCTTTATCATAAGGATCAATTAACACCCCATCAACATTGCCAAGTATTGCTGACATAGCTTCAGTTGTTGCCCGAAGCATGTTTGTATTTGCATCAGTTACTGACTTATTCCAAATAGAAGTCTTAGCAATAAGCGTATATGAAAAATCCTTTATGCCATATTCTTTTGCTACCATACGTATTAAACTATTGAACGCCCTGAATTTACCAATTTCAATAAAATATTCAGATCCAGTAGCGAGTTCAAATTGAAGATTGTCAAAAATAGTTTGAATATCAATTCCTTTTTTAAAAAAGATCTGAATAAAACATACCAGAGAATTAAGCGTATAAGCAACTTCCTGCACCTGATTGGCTCCTGAATCTAAATATATCCCTCCTGAAATTGAGATGGCTTTAAAATTTGGATAGTCTTTGGTCAATTCTATAAGTTTTTCAACTTTTTTAAACTTTTTAGAATCATTTTTTCCTTTGGTTACATATTTTTGGATGATTTCAAGATCAAAATAACCTCTTATATTTTCTGATAAAATACCTTGTTTCCTCACATAAGAAATATATCCTTTTGCGACCTCTACTTCATCTTTTCTCAATTTAAAAGAAACAGCAATTTTATTTAGATCAATATTTTTTAGGAGCTTGTTAAGTGGAATATGTTTTTTCGGCAAATCAAAAAGTAAACCATTGATTCCTTCTTCAACTGCTTTTAAAGCCAGTTTATTTCCCTTCTTCCCTGATTTTACCTTAATCAGTCTGTAGTTAATTAAGTTTTTAGAATTTTCTCCTGTATTATTTAAAAATTCCTGATGATCTTCAGTATTATAAAAAGGCTGGACATCAATTTTACTTAAATTTTTCCAAACTAGTTTTTTATTAAAGTCGGCACCTTTTAGGTCAATATTAGCCTTATCTACCCATTCCTGTTTGGTAACGGGGTCGAATTCTGTAAAAAGTAAACTATTTTTAGTATTCATACTATTCAGTATTAATTGTGACTTAAATTCAACTCAATTATAATTGACCATTAATTTATTATCCTAGAAAACTTAAAATTATACCTGCAGCAATGGCTGAACCAATTACACCTGAAACATTAGGTGCCATCGCATGCATTAATAAATAATTATGAGGATCAGATTTTAAAGCTTCCGCATGAACAACTCTTGCACTATCAGGCACTGCAGAAACCCCTGCAGCACCAATTAATGGATTTATCTTATTATCTCCTTTGAGGAATAGATTCATGAGTTTTGCAAATAATAACCCTCCCATGGTAGCGATAACAAATGAGACTGCACCAAGACCAAATATTAACAAAGAATCTTTAGTAATAAAAATGTCTGCTTGTGTAGATGCTCCAACTGTAACACCTAAAAGTATGGTTACAATATCAATTAATTTGGTACGGGCAGTTTCTGCAAGCCTTTCTGTTCTTCCGGATTCTTTTAATAAATTTCCAAAAAACAACATTCCCAATAATGGTAAAGCACTTGGTGATATAAACGTTGTTAATAACAATGCAGCGATAGGGAATATCATTTTTTCTTTTTGTGAAACTGCTCTTGGAGGTTTCATTCTTATCTTTCTATCTTCTTTAGATATCAACAACCTCATAATTGGCGGTTGAATTACCGGAACTAATGCCATATAAGAATATGCAGCAATGGCAATCGGACCTATAAGATTTTTTACGGTAGTTCCATCAGGTAAAATATTTATTCCGTTTGCAAGTTTTGATGACAGAAATATTGCAGTAGGCCCGTCTGCTCCTCCAATAATTCCTATAGCTCCAGCTTCGGGCAAGTTGAATCCTAAATAAAGAGCTCCAAGAAATGTTGCAAAAACACCAATTTGAGCGGCTGCTCCTAAAAGCATTAATTTTGGATTGGCAATCAATGAAGAGAAATCTGTCATAGCGCCTATACCTAAAAATATCAGCGGTGGGTAAATTCCTTTAACAACACCAAAATATAAGTAATTTAAAACTGATCCTGCTTCATAAATACCTGTTTGATTTCCAGCTACAAAAGGAATATTTCCAATCATAACACCTGCTCCAATAGGAATCAAAAGTAAAGGCTCATAATCATATTTTATTCCTAAGTAAATAAATATAATTCCTATAAAGATCATTGCTATGTGACCCCATGTAACATTTGCAAAACCGGTATAATTATAAAATTGTTTCAAACCATCAAATGCACCATCATATACCCCTTCACCTTCTGAGTTATCCACCTGTTCTGTAAATATTGAATTATTAGAAATTAAAGAGTCGGGACTTTTATTGAGTCCGAGAACGGGTTTAATGATAAACAGGAAGGATATTATTCCGAAAACTATAAATAATTTCTTCATTTTTTAATTTTTTATTGTAGATCTATTTTTCAGTTATTAATGAAAAATAAAAAACAAATAATATTATTATTCTAATTCTATTAATAAATCGTTTTGTAATACCTGTTGACCTATAGTTACGTGAATTGCTGTTACAACACCTGCTTTTTCTGCAGTTATATCGTTTTCCATTTTCATGGCTTCAAGAACTAACATACTATCACCTTCTTTAAGGGTATCACCAACTTTAATATTGATAGAAAATATAGATCCAGGTAAAGGGGATAATATCTTCGTTTTGTTTGAACTTGGATTTACTTTTAATGGTTCAGAAGGTCTTTTGGATGCTGCACGAACCAAAGTAGGTGTTTTAGTTGTTTTGATATCTTCTTTCATCTTAACAGAATATGAAGTACCATTTACCTCGAGATTGATCATATTACCTTCATGTGACAAAATTCTAACCTTATAATTATTATCGTGTATTTTAAACCTGAAATTTTTCATCTTCTTTCTAATTAAAGTCTGTTTTGGGTTCCATATATTTTTGAACTCCATGGTGAATACGATTTTTTTGCCTGTTTGATCGTTAAAATTGGATTTTCTTTATCATGCTGTTCATTAAGATACATGTGAATTGCTGTAGAAATTGCAGCAACAACTTCACCTGTAAAATCCTCATCAACTTCCAGAGCAATATCTTTGATCTTTTTATCTTTTCTTTTGGTAATAATCTTGTAGATATAAAGCATAAAAGGTATCCCATATTTAAACAATAAGGATAAGGTAACCAATGAACTAAAGACGATAAATAATCCGGTAATCAAAATAACGTAACCTTCACTTATCTGATCCATGTTTAAATCAACGTATAGTATCATAATGGAATATTTGAATGTTTTTTTGGCGGATTGATATCTTTTTTATTAGCCAATAATTCTAAAGCTCTAATAATTCTGAAACGAGTATTACGAGGTTCAATTACATCATCGATAAAGCCATATTTTGCAGCTTCATAAGGATTCGCAAATTTCTTGGTGTATTCATCCTCTTTTTTCTGAATATATTCACTTTTTTTATCCGAGTCTTCTATTTTGCTAATATTTCTGCCTTCAAGAACTTCTACTGCTCCTTTAGCACCCATTACAGCAATTTCTGCCGTTGGCCATGCATAATTTACATCACCACGTAATTGCTTACAACTCATTACAACGTGCGCTCCTCCATATGATTTACGAAGTGTGATGGTCACTTTTGGAACAGTAGCTTCGCCATAGGCAAATAATAATTTTGCTCCATGTATAATAATTCCTCCATACTCTTGTCCCGTTCCAGGTAAAAATCCAGGTACATCAACCAGAGTTACGATCGGAATATTAAATGCATCACAGAAACGAACAAATCTGGCTGCTTTTCTTGAAGCTTCTATATCTAATACACCCGCATAATATTTTGGCTGATTTGCTACAATTCCAACAGGACGTCCATTAAATCTGGCAAATCCCACAACAATATTTCGTGCATAATTTCTATGGACTTCTGTAAATTCTCCTTTATCCGCTATTGTAGAAATCACATCAACAATATCGTATGGTTTATTTGAATTTTCAGGTATTATTTCATTGAGAATATCATCCAACCTGTCAATTGGGTCAGAACAGTCAATAACCGGTGGTTCTTCAAGATTATTTGAAGGAAGGTAACTCAATAATTTTCTAATCAATAATAAATTCACTTCATCATTTTTCGCAAGAAAATGTGATACACCTGATTTTGTTGAATGAATTTTTGCGCCTCCTAATTGCTCGGTGGTTACAACCTCTCCGGTAACTGTTTGAACTACTTTTGGACCAGTAACAAACATATAACTGGTCTCTTCTGTCATGATAGTGAAGTCGGTTAACGCAGGAGAATAAACCGCTCCGCCTGCGCAAGGACCTAAAATGGATGAAATTTGCGGAATAACCCCAGATGCCATTATATTTCTTTGAAAAATTTCAGCATATCCTGCTAATGATCTAACACCTTCTTGAATACGAGCTCCTCCACTATCATTAAGCCCTATTACCGGTGCTCCAACTTTCATTGCCATATCCATTATTTTACAGATCTTTAAGGCGTATGTTTCTGATAAAGAACCTCCAAAAACAGTAAAATCCTGAGAAAAGACATAAACAATTCTTCCGTCGATTGTTCCATGTCCGGTTATAACACCATCTGAAAGATAAATTTGTTTATCTAATCCAAAATCTATTGATCTATGCGTTACAAACATATCAAACTCTTCAAAACTATCTTCATCTAAGAGTAAGTCAATTCGCTCTCGAGCCGTTAATTTTCCTTTGGCGTGCTGAGAATCAATACGTTTCTCTCCTCCACCCATTTTTGCTTTAGCTCTTTTTTCAATGAGCTCAGTAATTTTTTCTTGATTTGCCATTATAATATTTATTAGCTTAAATGCATTTTTCTTAATATTACCGTGAAATTTTTAAACTTATATTCTATTTTGAACATAGTTCAGTTAGCACACCATGTGTTGATTTTGGATGAAGAAAACCAATATTTAATCCTTCTGCTCCTTTTCTAGAAACTTTATCAATTAATCTAACACCCTTTTCTTCGACAGTTTTTAAGGCTTCTGTAGCATTGTCAACAGCAAAAGCAATATGGTGAATTCCCTGCCCTTTTTTTTCTACAAATTTTCCTATTGGACCATCAGGAGAAGTGCTTTCTAATAATTCAATTTTTGTATCACCAACTTTAAAAAATGCAGTTTTCACTTTTTGATCAACAACTTCTTCAACAGAATAACACTTTAATCCTAAAATTTTTTCATAATATTCAATTGAAGATTCTAAATTTTCAACAGCAATTCCAATATGTTCAATATGAGATATATTCATGAGTACATTTTTTTAAATAATTATTTTAAGAGCACAAAATTATTAACAGTTTTCCCTTTAAAGTATGACCAAAGTCATTAAATATAACATTTGTTACATATAATAAGAATTTCCTGAAATTTATTACTTAGATCACTTCAAGAATTAACCTTTAAGAAACTACTTCGTGTCATATCCAAAAGAGATTATTTTCACTTAAAGTATTTAATCCTTGTATAATATACCCTTTAATAAATATTCGTATTTGAACAAATTTAACATTTAAAAAAATGTACTCAAGAAACCTTATATTTGTATCCATAATTTTTAATATTTTTTTTATGAAAAAGTCATTTTTATTTTTAAGTTTTATTACTATTATTTTATTATTCGCAATATCATGTGAATCTACATCTCTAGAGGACAATACATTAGAATCCGTTAAAAATGAAAAAGAAAAGGATGAATCAGAAAAATGTACAAAAATTCAAAGTGGAAATATTTTATATCCGAACGGGCATTATCTAGCTGGCGAATCTTTATCAACAGATTTTGATGTTTTTGGTTATAATTATCAGGCACACATATTTAAAGGCCTTTATGCAAATTTATATTTGGGTGAAGCCGGATTTCCACCTTATCAAGGAAACAATGACGAATACCTTGTTGAAAATCCAGAAGTAGAAAACAATGGGTATATCATGACTAACTATTGGCCATACAGAAACGATGAGGTAAATATGACTTGGAATGATGCCTGGCAACCCAATAATGATTGTGATAACGATGGATATTTAGATGTAGTTGATTATTACAATGATGTTGTAGGATCCGGTGGTTGGGAAAACTATCATTCTAAAGGAACTTATATAAATACAAATGGCAAACTATGTTATTGGGAACAACATATTAAAATAGTTGCACTACCAGAAAATGCAACTTTAGTTGAAGATTATTGGTTTGATCAAGACGGAAACGAAATTGGAAAAGATTTTTATGGTGTTTGGGCAATAATACAGTTAGTTTTCAACGACCCATGTGGTGAAATTACACATATTGAAGAATACTTAAGTCCATTTCGTACTGGTTTAGGTAATAGATAGTATCTAATAAATTATACTTAGGGTCAGTTTGTAGAATTAAGGTTTATATTTCTTTATTTTATTAAAATTCTCATTTGAAATTTTATATATCCTGATCCTTCTGTCTTTTTTAGATTTTATAGAAGTGATAATATCCTCATTGATACCTAAAAGGGTCTTCACTTTAAGGTTAATGTCGTTTAATTTTTGAACTTTTATTCTCTCATTATGGGCATGACTATATTGCTCTTTTTCTACAATTTTTAAAATTCTGTTTGAAGAAACTTCATCTTCAGATAATAATATTTTAATAATTTCCATAGACTCTTGATCAAATTCAATGAATTTATTTTTATAACGAAGTCCATTTTCTAATAATAAAATCTTTGTATTTCTTTTATATAACCTTAATCCAAACCATACTAATAATAAAAGCAATGCTGGTAACAAAAAATAAATAAGAAATTTTGATCCCCAATAAGCATAGTTTTTATAAAAAACTGAGGAAGATATCTTTTTGCCAAAAAAATCATTTTCATCAAGTACTATAAGTGATGCTTTTCCTCTTTTTGATGTAAAACAATAGAATTGATTATTTAAAAAAAATGAGTTGAACTCTGAAGATAATTTAGGACTTATCAAATTATGTTCATACAAGGTGATTTTATTGTTTATCACATCTATTTCATTAATACAATTCAATTCAATATTTAACAGCTTTTTTTTATATTTAATAGTTGTAAGATCATTAATTGGCGAATGTTTACCAAGATATTTCCATTGATGACTTTTAAAATCATAATTCCAAACCTCACCGTTTAAAATTCTTTCATGTCTTTTGTATTGATCAATTTTAAACCCTCCAAATAAATATATATCATCTCCGTTTTGAATATCAAAACCGCTATAAACACCCTGTGGAATTTTCTTTGAACTTACCAGATCATTAACTTCCCATTCTTTTGTTAACTTATCAAAATAAATAAAAAAATTGCGTACAGACCAAAATCCGTAACCACCATACTTGAAAATTTTAGAATTATATACAAAGATGTTTGATCCGTGTTGCATTCTATGATCAAATGAATTATCGATTCTTTTGATAGTGTCATTTTTAAATTGATACACCATACCTCCACCTCCTGAAACAAAATATTTCAGAGTGTCAACAGCCACAAAAATATCAAAGTTAAATGGCTTATCCACATGCCATTTTAACTGTTTCCTATTATATGTATTAAGGTTTAATACTTCATAATAATCTTCATAAAATAATAATAACTCATTATTGATACTATCTAAGCCAACCTTTTTTAAATCACCTACATCATCAATAATAACTTTTTGAGAATGGCTGCTTAGGCTAATAAATAAAAGTAAAAAAAGTAATCTCATTGTAATGCGATAATATAATTTTATCAAATATAACGATTATATTTGTAATTGAATATTAATATGGATGCAACCAAAGTACTCAGTTATTTTCTATTAAACTATTTCCCCTCTCCTTATGACTTTTGATGATAATAATATGAGTACTTTTCTTGAACAACTTGCAGAAAATATTGAGAAAGATCCTATACAAAAAGAAAATATTGAAAACCTTAAAAATCTTCCTTTAAGTAAAGATGAAAGCATCTATTTGTTTAATTTCAGTCAAAATAAATTAATATTCCATAAAGGATTTCAAAAATTTTTAGGCTATGATGATAATGATATCTCTATAGATTTTATCGAAAGTCTTTACCACCCGGATGATGCTGAATTAACAAATCATATAATAAAAGCATCCATTTTATATAGTTTGGCCTATCCTGAAGATAGCTGTAATAATACATTATCTATTTCTTTCAGATTGCGAAAAAAAGATGGAAATTATATCAAAATTTTCAGCCAGTCTTATGTCTATACTTCTGATAAAAATAGTAGAATAACAAGTGTTTTAATAAGATTTACAGAAATTTCATTTATCGACAATTCAAAAATTGTAAAATGGGATTTTAAAGCAAGTAATTTAAATGAAGATTCTTTTAAACAACTTATCCATAAAACTTCCCGTAAAAAATTACAAATTGATAAATTGAGATCATTATTTAAATTAGACCTATAAATTTGGGTGCATTTTCAATTTAAAAAAAGACATTTAAAAAAAATGTGATTAAGTTCAATTGTTTTTATATATTTATCATTTACATTAATTAATTTGTAATTCCTTCTTATCCACATTTTTTATGAGTGACTACGGCATCCTTTCAATTTTACCTCCTGTTATTGCAATCATTTTCGCACTTAAAACAAAACAAGTTTATGTAGCCTTACTTTTTGGAATTTGGTTTGCCTGGGTAATCATGAACGACTGGAATTTTTTTGATGGGACCATTGCTACTATTGAAGCTTTAGTAAATGTTTTTAAGGAACCCGGAAATACACGCACCATAATGTTTAGTGCTTTAGTTGGTGCACTTCTATTATTTATTCAATACTCAAGGGGTGTAGAAGGATTTGTGAACAGAATCAATAAATTAATAGAATATTTTGAAGCTAAAGAAAGTGGAAGAAGTAGAGTAATTGTTCAATTTTTAGCACAAATAACCGGAATCTTATTATTTGTTGAAACCAGTATAAGCGCTTTAACTGTTGGAACATTATATCGTCCTATTTTTGACAGATTAAAAATTCCCCGCGAAAAATTGGCTTATATTGCTGACTCCAGTTCAGCTCCTTCAGCTATATTGATCCCTTTTAATGCCTGGGGTGCATTTATAATGGGTTTATTAATTTCTCAAGGAATTGACAATCCTTTTTCAACCATGCTTAAATCAATATTGTATAATTTTTACCCAATTATTGCAATAATAATGGTTACCTCAATTATTTTTTCAAAGAAAGATTTTGGACCGATGGCTAAAGCAGAAAAACGAACTCGAGAAACCGGAAAAGTTCATGATGATAATGCCCAACCTATGGTTTCTGATACCATTACTTCATTTAAACCAAAAGAAGGGATTAAAGCTAAATCGTTTAATATGGTCATTCCTTTAGCCACTATGGTTTTAATGATGCCAGTTAATTTAGCTTTTACCGGTTGGAAAAGTGTAGAAAACTCAATTTCATTTTTTGATCATGTTTTTCAAGCAATTGGTAACGGTTCTGGTTCATCTGCAGTATTATATTCAGTTATAACTGCCATATTTGTAGCCATGATCTTATATCGAGTTCAAGGTATCATGAGATTGAAAGAAATGGTAGATCTGGTTTTAAAAGGTATTAGCGAATTAATGCCATTGGCCTTATTAATGATGTTGGCTTTTGGTATTAGTGCAGCATGTAATCAATTAGGAACAGGTCAATTTGTTGCTGATTGGTCTAAAGAATGGTTATCGCCTGAGTTTTTACCAGCCATTATTTTTTTAATTAGTGCATTTATAGCTTTTTCTACAGGTACATCCTGGGGAACATTTGCTATCATGATGGCAATTTCAGTTCCTATGGCACAAACACACGATGCAAATCTATATTTGGTAATTGCTGCAACTTTAGGTGGTGGTGTTTTTGGTGATCATTGCTCTCCAATATCCGATACGACTATTATATCATCTATGGCATCAGCAAGTGACCATATCGATCATGTAAAAACGCAATTACCATATGCATTAACGGGTGGATTAATTGCGACTACTCTTTATCTAATATTAGGATTTACAATGTAAATAATGTTATTAAATTTAACCTAACTTTGTAATAAAATTTAAATATGACTCATAAAGCAGGTTATGTAAATATCATAGGCAATCCTAATGTTGGAAAATCAACCTTGATGAATGCTTTGGTTGGTGAACGTTTGTCAATTATAACTTCTAAAGCACAAACAACCAGACATCGCATTTTGGGAATTGTTAATGGCGAAGATTTCCAAATTCTTTTTTCAGATACACCCGGAATTATCAAGCCTGCTTATCAGTTACAAGAATCCATGATGGATTTTGTTAGATCGGCTTTTGAAGATGCTGATATTTTGTTATATATGGTAGAGATTGGCGAAAAGGAATTAAAAGATGAAGCTTTTTTTAATAAAATTCAAAATACGAAAATACCTGTCTTATTACTTATCAATAAAATTGACAAATCAACTCAAAGTGAAGTAGAAGAAAAATACGAATTTTGGCAAGAAAAATTACCCAATGCTATTATTTATCCAATTTCAGCATTAAATAATTTCAATGTTCAAAATGTACTTGGAAAAATTATTGAATTATTACCTGAATCTCCTCCGTTTTATCCTAAAG
>DAOUPQ010000037.1 GCA_030626085.1 Flavobacteriia bacterium | reverse complement strand
CTTTTATGCTTAGCAAAAGAACAAAGATTTCAACTAAAAAATCTTTCCTACGTTTGTTAATATATGGTAATCTATTCAATATGTTGATTATTAGATCATTATAAGTTTTTATTCCCTTGGTAGTCATATCATAACAGATTGTAGTTAATCCATTAAGATACTGATTATCAAGGTTTTATCCTAATAAAATCATAATTATTTTTAACTTATTTTACTCATTGTCAATTGTTTATCGATGTTTGTAACGGAGTGTTGTTTGCTATAATGATTAAAATTTAAACGGATGAAAATAACAATTCTTGTTGAAAATCAATCCAGTCACGCAGGTGCAAAAGTCTGCTTAGCCGAATGGGGGTTTTCAGCTTATATTCAAACAAAAAATGTAAATATCTTATTTGACTCAGGCCACACTGATATTTATAAACAAAATGCCAAAAAGTTAAACATAGACCTCTGTAAAACAGATTTTATAATCTTATCACATCACCATTGGGATCATGCCGGAGGCTTGCAACACCACGATTTTAAAAAGGGTAAAAAGCTGATAATTCACCCAGAAATACTCGACAAATTATTCAGAGAAGAATCACAAAAATTGATATCCGATTTTAAGATAATTCCTTCAAAAAAACCTTTAGAATTTTCTGATGGGATCTATTATTTAGGTGAAATTCCAAGAAACAATACCTTTGAAAAAGGAATGTATAAAAATGATCTTATGCTAGATGACTCAGCAATTGCAGTAAAATCATCAAAAGGCGTAATTGTTATCACCGGTTGTTCACATGCAGGCATCTCAAATATTTGCGATTATGCCAAGCAAGTAACCGAACAAAAACTTTATGCTGTAATTGGAGGGTTTCACTTATTTGAAGATAATCAAGAAGCGGTTAACGGTACTATTGATTATTTTAAAAAAGAAAAACCTAAATACCTTTACCCAATGCATTGTGTTGATTTTCCTACTTTAGTTAAGTTTTATACAATTTTTGGTATTAAGAAATTATCAACAGGAGATACTATAGAGTTTAGTGATAAATTATTTTAATTTTTAAAATTAAAATAACCCGGTAAAAACACATCCTAAAATATATAAAAAGAGAGAAAATGCAGAAAATTTTAATCATAATAAATGATGCTCCCTACGGGACTGAAAAAGCATATAATGCTTTAAGAATGACAATAACACTACAAAAAGAATATGGAAATAAAGTAGAAATAAAAATATTTTTACTTGCTGATGCTGTTACTTGCGGACTTCCAAATCAAAAAACACAAAATGGGTACTATAATATTGAAAGAATGTTAAAATTAGTTATCAAAAACGGTGGTAAAGTAAAAAGTTGTGGTGGTTGTTCCGAAGCTCGTGGAATTGATAAATTAGAGTTTATTAAAGGCGTAAAACTGAGTAATATGAAAGAGTTTACTCAATGGACTGTTGAATGCGATAAAGTATTGACATTCTAAATATAAAATAACCCACTACCAATATCGTATTCAGACGAATATAAAAAATGATTTATTATTTTAATCGAAGTTACTTGCTGTAAAACAAATAAATACAAGGACTAAACTCTATTATTTTTCAAAGCTTTTTTTGCTAAAGAATAATAAAAAGTAGTCTAATAGCAGAAAATAATAGCAAAGCCATTAGTTAAATTAATGAAAAGAAAATTAGAAATATGTTGCTATTCCGTAGAATCGGCTATCAATGCTGAAAGGTCAGGTGCAGACAGAATAGAATTGTGCGATAATTATTTAGAAGGTGGAACAACACCCTCTTACGCTACAATTCAATATTCAGTAGAAAAATTGAATATTCCTGTTAACATAATCATCAGACCTAGAGGTGGTGATTTTTTATACTCAAATGTTGAATATGAAATTATTAAACAAGATGTTCTAGCTGCTAAAAAACTAAATGCAAGCGGTATTGTTATAGGTTTTTTAACTTCTTCCGGTGAAATTGATATTGAAAAGACTAAAGAGATTGTTGAATTAGCCAAACCACTGGAAATAACTTTTCACAGAGCTTTTGATATGTGCAAAGACCCGCTAAAAGCTATAGGTCAGCTTAAAAAAATCGGAATAACCAGAATCTTAACTTCAGGGGCAAAAAACACAGCAATTGAAGGTATTAATTTACTTGCAAAATTGGTTAAAAAAGCAGGAAATGAAATTATTGTCATGCCTGGTAGTGGCATTAATAAGAACAATTTGAGTGAATTAATTCAAAAAACAAAAGCAATAGAATATCACAGCTCTGCTAAAACCTTTAAAAATAGTAAAATGAACTATTTCAATAAAAATATCAGTATGGGTAGTGTTGACAGCATTAACGAATTTAGAAAAATCACTGTTGATCCGGAAAAAGTAAAAAAAATGATTGAAATACTTCTTATAAATCCATAATGGAAAAAGTATATTTTTCAAATAATCACTTCAAAAACAATTATTGAAATAATGGACTGATAATGATATATTTTAAAGAAATATTACAAGAATATTTGATTGAAAACATTAAAAGTATTGACTCAATTGCTGGAGGAGATATCAATGATGTTTATAAGATCATTACCAATCAAAACACCTATGTTTTAAAGGTAAATCGTAAGGACTTATTTCCTAAAATGTTCAAAAAAGAAAAACAGGGATTAGAAATGCTTGCAGGAGCCGGTGTAAAATCACCTGAGGTAATTATTACTTTTTCAGATTCAGAATATCAATATTTATTATTAGAATTTATCGAAGAAAAGTCCATAATTTCAGTTTTTTGGAAAAATTTAGCTGAAGATTTAATAAGAATTCATAAAACAACTAATGCAAATTTTGGATTGAATCACCACAATTATATCGGTTCATTACATCAGGATAATTCAGAAAAAAATACATGGGAAACATTTTTTATTGAAAACAGAATAAAACCACTGGTAAAAATAGCATTTGATAAAAACAGATTAGATAGAAATCATTTAAACCATTTTGAAAACTTTTACAGCCTATTGAATGAAATTCTACCAAAAGAGAAACCATCATTACTACACGGTGATCTTTGGGGTGGTAATTTAATGAAAGGAAAAGATCAAATACCTATTTTTATTGACCCTGCTATTTATTTTGGTCATCGTGAAATGGATATTGCCATGACACAAATGTTTGGTGGATTTGATAATTTATATTTAAATCATTACAATGAGATCTTTCCTTTAGAAAAAGGTTGGGAAAAGAGAATTGCAATACATAATTTGTACCCAAATCTGGTTCATTTAATACTATTTGATAGGAGTTATTTAAGTGGAATTGAAAGGGTGATAAAAGTTTTTTAGAACTTATTATTCTTGAAAAAGAGCTTTCAACTCAGTTGCATCACTTGGTTTCATTTTTTTTGATAAGACCAAACTCAATTGTTTTCTTCGTAAAGCACCTTCAAATCGTTCTTTTTCAAGATTAGTTTCAGGTGTTAATTCCGGAACTTTTACCGGTGTTCCCATTTCATTAACCGCAACAAAAGTGTAAATACCTTCATTCACTTTAGACCGTTCACCAGATTCTCTATCTTCAATCCAAACATCAACAAAAATTTCCATAGATGATCTAAAAGCCCTCGAAACTTTTGCTTCAATAGTTAGAACACTTCCAACAGGAACAGCTTTTGTAAATGCCACATGATTTACGGTAGCTGTTACAACAATTCTTTTACAATGGCGACGTGCAGCAATACTTGAAGCTCTGTCCATTCTGGCCAATAATTCTCCTCCAAATAAATTATCTAAAGGATTTGTTTCACCTGGTAAAACCAAATCTGTCAATATAGTTAAGGACTCTTTAGGAGTTTTTGCATTCATAAATAAAGGAATAATAATTGAATTGTTTAAAATTTTTGTACCAGTAACCAGGCTTTTTCATCTTCCTCGCGCTTAATTTTGTTCAGGTTGTTTATAGCATCTCTTTCAAAATCATAACTATCAAAAGAAACAATCGTCAGACCCCACTTATTAATACCTAAAATTCTTGAATTATAGCCATCGGTTTTTAGTTGGTTTAATTTTCTCACAGCATTTTCAGGAATACGAAAAGCGCCTGCAATTACATGAAAACTTTTCTTTTGAGCAGTAATATCAATATTTAAAGATGGTAATGGTTTACTAATTACAAAAGTTGCATTCTCAATTTTAGTTTCCATTACTTTTTGTTGTACTTCAGAAGCAACAATTGCTTTATTATTTTGATAATTACGGTACATTTTACCGCCAAATCCTAAAACAGAAAATCCTAAGATAAAAATTGCAGCATATTTTAAATAATTTGGAACCTTTTTCCTTTCTGGTGAAATAAAGATTGGCGCTTTTTCTTCTACCTTTTCAACTTGTTTTATATAGGATATTCTATTAATTTCCGGACTAACGATATTACTCAAACCAAATGAAGAAGTTAAATAATTGGTTTTTTTATCAGGTTCAAATAATAACTTATCATTTTGCAAAGAAATTGTACCAATATTTTTAAAATCTAAATCCTGATAGTTTAATTTTGAAAACCAGTCTTCAACTTCAAATTTTATAAAGTTTAATGCACTTTCATATGGTATTCTATCAACTGAAGCAATATAATTGGCTAATAAACCATCGTTGTTCTTTAAATGGCCATTAAAAGAAATTTGTTTATAAGGCGGGTGAAAGGTATTTGAAAAGGTGTTGATTTCAGCCGATTTATTATTTGTTACAAAGCCACCAAAATCAGGAATGATTACGCATTCATACCGATATAATAGATCGCTTATATATTTGGAGAGATTCAAATGTTAACTTTTATATAATATTTAAACAAAACTAAAAAAAAACAAAAATTAATTGGCATGATTACAACTTTTTTATTAACAATTGTTTTTTTAATTTAAAAACCAATAATAAAATATGGGAAACAGTAAAATATTCTATTATTTAGTTCTTCAGGCAGCAGAAGGAATTGGCGATATCAATGCAAAAAAACTGATTGCACATTGCGGAAGCGCAGAGGATGTTTTTAAAGAAAAAAATCAGAATCTTGAAAAAATATCGGGAATAGGAACCTATGTTTTAAAAGGTTTACGAAATAAAAATTTGTTTAATAATGCAGAAAAAGAACTTAAATTTATAAATGATAATAATATAAAAGCTTTTTCTTTTTTAGAAGACGAATATCCCGAAAAATTAAAACACTGTATTGATGGTCCAATATTATTATTTCAAAAAGGAAAAATTAATTTAAAGCAACAAAAAATTATCAGCATAGTTGGTACGCGTCAAATGACCAATTACGGTAGAGCTTTTTTAGAAGGATTTATTAGTGAAATAAAAAAATACAATCCAATTATCATTAGTGGACTGGCATATGGAATTGATATTTTCACGCATAGATTAGCTTTAAAAAATAACTTACAAACCATTGCTGTTTTAGCGCATGGTTTAGATCTTATTTATCCAAAAAATCATACAAAAGACGCCTTAAAAATGTTAGATAACGGTGGTTTAATAAATGATTTTTGGTCTAATACCAATCCTGATAAGGAAAATTTTATAAAAAGAAATAGGATTATTGCCGGTCTTTCAGAAGCAACTATTGTTATAGAATCTGCTGCAAAAGGAGGTTCTTTAATTACTGCTGATATTGCTAATTCTTATAATCGTGATGTTTTTGCAGTTCCTGGAAGGGCAACCGATCAATACAGTTTAGGGTGTAATCAATTAATCAAGAGTAATAAAGCTGCCATGATAACTTCTGTAAAGGATCTGGAATATATCCTTAATTGGGAATTGGATGAAGAAAAAAAACCAAAACTCATACAAAAACAATTATTTGTTGAATTAAGCGATGAAGAAAAAATTATTTGCAATTATTTGATAAAAGAAGGTAAACAAAGTTTAGATATTATCGCATTATATTGCAAATACCCTATACAAAAAACGGCAACTATATTGTTTAACTTAGAAATGAAAGGTGTGACTAAACCATTGCCGGGTAAAATATTTGAAGCTGTTTGATTGATATAGAGTAAAATAGAGATGAAGAGAGATATTTGGTGATAATGTATTTCCCTAAATTTTGATTACTCTTTGTTTAAATCTATTTTAAAACACACAAAACTATACCCCTTTTTCACTCTTTCTCTCAATCACCCATTCTCACCCTTATTATCAAAATACATTACAATCGCTTCTTTTATTAAAACGGTTTGTTCACCTGATTTTAAATTAGGTAATTCATCCATAATTTTAAAATGTGGCCAACCTTCTTTATCATAATAATCAAATTCATAATATCCAAAAGGCTCTAATAAAGTGCAAATAGCAATATGCATGATATTGATCTTATCATCTTTTTTAAAATTTCGAACACCTTTACCTAGCTCCTGAATTCCTATCAAATAAATAATAGCATCAATATCCAATTGCTCACTTCCACCAAATTTTTGAGAAAGTTCCGTTTGAATCACTTCCCAGCTTTGTTTTGTTTTTTCGTCTCTAGACATTTTATCTTATATAATTTCGTAAAAATACCAATTTAAAATCTCAAATTTTGATTCTTTAATCTTAAATTATAATCCTTACTTTTGTACTAATAAAAAATATATAAATCATGTACGGAAAAATAAAAGATCATCTACAAAATGAACTGGAATCAATAAAAGATGCCGGTTTGTATAAAAGTGAACGTATTATTACCAGCTCTCAGGATGCTGTGATCAAGATCTCGACCGGAGAAGAAGTGATTAATTTTTGTGCCAATAATTATCTGGGTTTGTCTAACAATCCAAAGGTAATACAAGCGGCCAAAGATGCTATGGATACGCACGGTTACGGAATGTCATCAGTTCGTTTTATTTGTGGAACACAAGATATTCACAAAGAATTGGAACAAAAAATTGCTGATTTCTACAAAACCGAAGATACCATTTTATACGCTGCTGCTTTTGATGCAAACGGCGGAGTATTTGAGCCTTTGCTTAGTAAAGAAGATGCTATCATTTCCGATTCATTAAATCATGCTTCAATTATTGACGGAGTTCGTTTGTGTAAAGCTGCCAGATATCGTTATGAGAATAATAATATGGACGATCTTGAAAAACAATTAATCGAAGCCAACAAACAAGATCACCGGTTTAAAATTATTGTAACCGATGGTGTTTTTTCAATGGATGGAATCGTAGCTCAACTCGATAAAATATGTGATCTGGCAGATAAATATGACGCCATGGTTATGGTTGATGAATGTCATGCTGCCGGATTTATCGGTAAAACCGGAAGAGGTACTGTTGAACTCAAAAATGTGATGGATCGTGTGGATATTATTACAGGAACTCTTGGTAAAGCATTAGGTGGAGCAATGGGTGGTTATACGACCGGTAAAAAAGAAATTATTGAAATTTTACGTCAGCGCTCTCGACCATATTTGTTTTCAAATTCTTTGGCGCCAGGAATTGTTGGTGCTTCACTTAAGGTTTTTGAAATGATTAATACCGACACTTCTTTACGTGATAAATTAGAGGAAAACACAAACTATTTCAGATCAAAAATGGATGCTGCCGGATTTGACCTCGTTGGAGCCGATGCTGCTATTGTTCCGGTAATGCTTTATGATGCAAAACTTTCGCAACAAATGGCAAATATGTTATTGGATGAGGGAATTTATGTGATTGGATTTTTCTTCCCTGTTGTTCCAAGAGAAAAAGCAAGGATCAGGGTGCAATTAAGTGCTGCACATAATAAGGAACATTTAGATAAAGCTATTTCTGCTTTTATCAAAGTAGGGAAAAAATTAAAAGTAATAGTAGCCCCCTAAAGAGGACATTAATTATGAAAAAAATACGAATAACCAAACATTTTGATTTCGAGTCTGCCCATGCTTTATATGGTTATGATGGAAAATGTAAAAATATACACGGGCACAGTTACCATTTGTATGTAACTGTTATTGGAGAACCCATTGAAGATCCTGAAAACCCAAAAAATGGTATGGTGATGGATTTTGGCGATCTAAAACGGATTGTAAAAAAAGAAATTGTAGATGTTTTTGATCACGCAGTTGTTTTTAACGCAAATTCTCCACACAAAGAACTTGCAAATACAATCAAAGAAAATACACATCGAATCATTTTAGTTCCTTACCAGCCAACCAGTGAAAAAATGTTATTTGATTTTGCCGAAAGAATAAAAGTACGATTACCTCAAAATGTTTCTTTACATTCGTTAAAATTATATGAAACTGCAAACTCTTATGCAGAGTGGTTTGCCAATGATCAAAATGAATAAAATAAAAAAAATATACTTCGCATCCGATCAACATTTTGGTATTCCAACCTTTGAGAAAAGCAGAGAAAGAGAAATCAAATTTGTACAATGGCTGGATGAG
The DNA here is from genome assembly GCA_030626085.1 of Flavobacteriia bacterium. Classification (GTDB taxonomy): domain Bacteria; phylum Bacteroidota; class Bacteroidia; order Flavobacteriales; family Flavobacteriaceae; genus Namhaeicola. Next base: position 4,144 of record DAOUPQ010000037.1, on the reverse strand, counting down.
GTAAAACAAGATGCAGAGGCTATATTTCTATTGGGAGATCTTTTCGATTTTTGGTTTGAATATAAAAAAGTTATTCCAAAAGGTTTTGTGCGGGTTTTAGGTAAACTTGCCGAAATTAAGGATTCTGGAATTCTAATTTATTTTTTTGTAGGCAACCATGATCTATGGATGCGTGATTATTTTGAAACCGAATTAAATATTCCAATTTATCGTAATCCTAAGGAATTTCTATTTAACAATAAAACTTTTTTAATTGGCCATGGTGATGGTTTAGGTCCCGGAGATAAAGGTTACAAACGAATGAAAAAAGTGTTTACAAATCCTTTTTCAAAATGGCTTTATAAATGGCTACATCCGGATATTGGAGTTTGGCTGGCACAGTATTTATCTACCCAAAATAAACTAATCTCAGGAGAAGAAGATATAAAATTCTTAGGTGAGGATAATGAATGGTTAGCGAAATATGCTAAAAGAAAATTAAAAACCAAACATTATGATTTTTTTGTTTTTGGACACCGGCATTTTCCGATGGAAATTAAAGTAAGTAAGGATAGCAAATACATCAATACAGGTGATTGGATTACACATTTTACTTATGCTGTTTTTGATGGGAATGATTTAGAATTGAAAGAATATAAGTCTTGAATTTATAATACGGGTTTTACAAAGAATTAGAAAAATCACACCTAACAATTTAAAATAAAATTTAAAAATGGCTAAAACCAAAACAACTTTTTTTTGTCAGAATTGCGGAGCTCAATTTCCAAAATGGGTTGGAAAATGTACTTCCTGTAATGAATGGAACACTATTGTTGAAGAAGTTATTCAAAAAGAGGAAAAACATATCTGGAAACAATTTTCTACGAAAAAAAAAGTGTCAAAAGCCCTAAAAATAAATGAAATATCTATTTCTGAAGAAGATAGAATTCTTACTAACAATGAAGAATTAAATCGAGTTTTAGGTGGTGGTTTGGTGAAAGGTTCGGTAGCTTTATTAGGTGGTGAACCGGGAATTGGAAAATCTACGCTGATCTTACAAATTGCTTTGTTAATGCAAAATAAAGTGTTATATGTATCGGGAGAAGAAAGTCAATCTCAAATAAAATTAAGAGCTGAAAGATTAGCGGGTAGAAATGAAAATTGTTTGATATTGACCGAAACCAAAACGCAAAATATCTTTAAGATCATTGAAGAAACCGTTCCGGAGGTTGTGGTTATTGATTCTATTCAAACCTTACATACTGATTATATTGAAGCATCACCTGGAAGTATTTCACAAATTAGAGAAACTGCTGCTGAATTGATAAAATTTGCTAAAGAAACAAATACACCGGTTATTCTCATTGGTCATATTACAAAAGAAGGTACTATTGCCGGACCAAAAATTTTAGAACATATGGTAGATGTTGTTTTACAATTTGAAGGAGATAGAAACCATACTTATCGAATTTTACGTGCTCAAAAAAATCGTTTTGGTTCTACAGCTGAGTTGGGAATCTATGAAATGCTCAACACGGGTTTACGAGAAGTTAGTAACCCATCAGAAATATTGATCTCTGAAAAAGATTCTGATCTAACCGGAACGGTAATTTCAGCAACTTTAGAGGGTATGCGCCCTTTAATGATCGAAGTTCAGGCTTTAGTGAGTAGTGCTGTTTATGGTACACCTCAGCGATCATCTACGGGCTATAATATAAAAAGACTCAATATGCTTTTGGCAGTTTTAGAGAAACGTGCCGGTTTTAGATTGGGTGCAAAAGATGTTTTTTTAAATATTGCCGGCGGATTAAAAGTTGAAGATCCCGCAATTGATCTGGCAGTTATTTGCGCTATTTTATCTTCTAATGAAGAAATTGCAATTCCTCAAAATATTTGCTTTGCTGCAGAAATTGGTTTGGCAGGAGAAATTAGAGCAGTAAACCGAATAGAACAACGTATTATAGAAGCAGAAAAGTTAGGTTTTGACAAAATTATTCTTTCAAAATTTAATAAGATCAGTCAAAAATCTTTTACTATTGAAATTATTAAAGTTTCTAAAATTGAGGAAGTTGTAAGTGTGTTATTTTAAAACTAAATTTTATCACTTTTTTTGAATCAATTCTGTACTCCAACCGTCATACTGACCTTTAAACCATTCTGAATAAATTTTAAGTTTCTCTGTTAATTTTATAATTGATTCCGGATCAATAGAACCTTTATGAGAAATTTGTAATTCATAAGGGTATTTATTTTCTTTTTTATAATTTAAAGAATCGATCGTGAAGTTAAATTTTTTTAATAGTTCAACAAATTCATTTCTTTTTTTTTCTCTATTAAAATTGAACCAATGGGTTATAGTTCTATTTTTGGCCAGATCATCTCCTTCAAAAACCAACTCACTTAAATACTGATGATCTATAAAAAAATCATCTGAAGAAAAATTAGGATATATCTTATTTTTATAATAGTTCCATTTTTTATCATAATCTATAATAACGTATTTCGTAATACTCTTAAAATTTCTATCAAATAATTCATTCAAACTCTTTCTGAGATCTAAAGTGTCTTTCACATAAAATACATCTAAACCCATGCATTGATAAGTTATAATGCCAACTAACCGGTTTTTAGTAAGTTTATCAAGAACTACTGCTGTTGAATCAGAAAAAGCAGAAAGCAATTCTATTCCTTCTTTATTTGGAAAACCATTTTTTAAACATTTTCTTCTAAAGTTTGGACCAACAATTAGCAAATTATTATAATTTGGTTTTTTATAAATCAGATCCATGTCAATGGTAATCGACATTATTCCTTTATCTTTCTTAACTACATAATTTATCCAATCTTCTTGAGCATGGATATTAGAAATTGTAAAAAATAAAAGTATGCTGTATTTAAGAGTAGATTTAAAAATATTTTTAAAATATAACAAACTAAATCGAATTAATTATTTCTAAAATTACTAATTTTTATGATTATTATTGTTTAAATAATTAGGTAGTAATTTATTCAAGCCATGTTCATACCTTAATTTACAGTCATCTATTTCGCCACTATATCTTAAATGTCTAGAAATTCCAATAGAATAAATCCCTTTTCCTTTGGCTATTCTTTCTAATTTTTTAAGTGTTTTTTCAGATAAATTATTATATAATGGTTCAAGTATTTCACATTGTTCTTTTAATCCATAGTTTTGATCCCAAATCATTGCTTCTTTTCCTGTTAAGATCTGATTTGAAAAATATACTTCTTTTAATTGAGGAAAAGCAAAAGAAAAAACTACTTCAGATCCTTTATTTACAAATTGATTAAGTTCTTTGTTTCTCACAATAAATAGACGAATAAAAGAATTATCAAATTGTGATAACTGATTAGCTGCTATATTTGCTATTCCAATCCAATTGATTTCATTTCCTCTTTTTTTAATCTCTTGATCAAACCATAAATAAAAATCCCTTTTTTCGCTTATTGATTTATACTTTAAATTTCCGTTTTTAGTATTAAGATTGAATTCATTGGCGAGTTTCCACACCTTTGTTTGATCTTTTCTGTCTTTTTTTATCCAACATCCTTCATTTAGAGTTGAATTACCTGTTTCTTTCTGATAAGTATTAAAGTTTTTCCATTCTTGAGTAAAGGCTGGGTTTAAATTCATTAAAATTAACAGTGAAAGGTATTTGAATTTTTTGTGTTTCAATTTTTTGGAGTCTAATATTACACTAAAAGTATATATAATTAATTAGTTATTTTAAATATGTTACCAATAACCTTCGGTATAAGTAATATATTAAAACTGTCTGAAGAAGGTTTTGAACAAAAGTACATAAAGAGCTTTAAAATCTATAACCAAAAGAAGTCCCTAATCGAGGAACAACTTCAAAATTATTTTCACTATCATTCGTAAATAAATTTCTACCTATACCACCATAAAATTCGAATGCAAATCCTTTTTCACTAACAAATTTAGCTCCTAGAGAAATTCCTAAAGCAAAATTATTAGTTTTATTATTAGTTTTTTTAAAATTTTCATTGTAATAAAATGAAGAAGATGAATAATCATAATAATAGCTATCTTGGACATTATACATTCCAAATCCTTCCATAAAAAAACCTGCAGCATATTTTTTTGAAAAATAATGTCTGTAATATGGCGTTATAGCAAACG
>DAOUPQ010000114.1 GCA_030626085.1 Flavobacteriia bacterium | reverse complement strand
TGTTATTCCAAAAAATTTAGATTGGGATAAATTTAGAGAAGTTACTTTTGATATTAAAAATAATGTATCCGTTTCAGGTTTTGATATAGCCAAAGGTATTTTTTATGAAAAAGATGGTATCACAGAAATCGTTAGAATTACTAAGCCAAAAATTACTTTGAAAATGGTAAAGGAAATACAAAAAAAATATCTTGACAGACTTAAATAATTTGCATTAAATCTTTATTTTTTACTATCCTCACATTAATTCCATTTACTTATATTTGGGAAAATTTATAATTACTTATGGATAATATTTTGGTAACTGAAAATATTGTTAAAGATTTTGGTAGTTTCAGAGCATTAAACAATGTTTCAATAGAGGTTCCGGAGCAAAGTATTTTTGGATTGCTTGGTCCGAATGGAGCGGGAAAGACTACGCTTATTAGAATTATCAACCAAATAACCCTGCCTGATGAAGGGAAGATTTTTTTTAACGGAAACGCATTACAACCCAATGATGTTCATTTTATTGGTTATTTACCTGAAGAAAGAGGTTTGTACAAGCGAATGAAAGTGGGAGAGCAATCAATTTATTTAGCCCAACTAAAAGGCTTATCTAAAAATGAAGCTAAAAAAAGGTTGAAATATTGGTTTGATAAATTTGAAATTGGTGATTGGTGGAATAAGAAAGTTGAAGAGCTTTCAAAAGGGATGGCTCAAAAGGTCCAATTTATTGTTACTGTTTTACACGAACCAAAACTTTTAATTTTTGATGAACCTTTTAGTGGATTTGACCCTATAAATGCCAATTTGATAAAAGATGAGATTTTGAGATTACGTGATAAAGGCTCAACAATTATATTTTCTACGCATCGTATGGAATCTGTAGAAGAACTTTGTGAATATATTGCTTTGATCGACAGATCTAACAAAATACTCGATGGGAAACTGGTTGATATTAAAAAACAATTCAAAACAAATTCTTTTGAAGTAGGTTTGGTTACTGATGAAAAAGATAAATTATTGCAAGAAATATCTCAAAAATTTTCAGTGAGTAAAGCCGAATTTAAATCGCTTGAAGACGATCTAAAATTGAGAATTAATTTATCTAATGGTGATACTTCTACAGATTTGATAAAATATTTAAATAAAAGGGCTTTGATAAATCATTATGTTGAAGTAATACCAACTGCCAATGATATTTTTATTCAGGCAGTAAAACAAAATTCATGATCATGAATAAACTCAAACTCATTATAAAAAGGGAATTTCTTGCTAAAGTAAGAAATAGGTCGTTTATCATTATGACTTTTATAAGTCCGTTAATAATGGTAGGTATGATAGCTTTAGTGGTCTATTTATCAAAAAGCAGTATGGAAAAAATCAATGTGGTAGCTTATGTTGATAATTCAAAGTTTTTTTCGAAAAATGATTTTAAAGATAGCAATACCATTCATTATATTGATCTAACTGAGGTTGATATAAGTGAGGCTAAACAAATTGTTCAGGAATCTAATCATGACGGATTATTGTTTATTCCCAAAAAAGATAGCATTGAACAAATCACTGAAAGCATTCAATTTTTTTCTCAGGAAACACCAAGTATGGTATTGATCTCTTCTTTAGAGAATAACTTAGAAAACAAATTAGAGAAAAAAAAGATGTTGCAATTAAACATTGACCTTGAAAAGCTTGAACAATCAGATTTAAATGTTGATATTAAACTTTCAAATTATAGCGGGGAAAAATCATCAAAATTGGTCAATGGTATTAAAATTGCCTTGGGAATGGGTGCTGGTTATATAGTAATGATGTTTATAATTGTTTATGGTGCCATGGTAATGCGAAGTGTTATCGAGGAAAAAACGAGTAGAATTGTTGAAGTAATCATTTCGTCGGTTAAACCTTTTCAATTGATGATGGGGAAAGTAATCGGTACAGCAGGAGCAGGATTATTACAATTTTTTATATGGGCTGTTTTAATGTTTTTGATGTTAGTTGCCGGCTCTTATTTTTTCGGAATGGATAGTATGGCAAGTGTTCAAACAGCGCAAATTCCTACTGATCAAATGGAGGCTGTAGCTACAAATGATGCGCAATTTGCGATAAACGAAATATTAAAACTACCGTTATTTAGTATGTTTATTTGGTTTATTTTATTCTTTTTAGGAGGTTATTTATTATACAGTTCAATTTATGCAGCAATAGGTTCAGCTGTTGATAATGAAACGGATACACAACAATTTATGATGCCGGTTATAATGCCTTTGATGATAGGTGTTTATGTAGGTTTTGCAACAGTAATTAATGATCCACATGGTACGGTTGCTACTGTTTTCTCTATGATTCCTTTTACTTCACCAATAGTGATGTTAATGCGAATACCATTTGGAGTGCCATGGTGGCAAATAGCACTTTCACTATTTTTGTTGATCATAACTTTTTTAGCCGTAATTTGGTTAGCTGCAAAAATTTACCGTGTTGGGATCTTAATGTATGGTAAAAAAGTAAATTATAAAGAGTTGTATAAATGGATGAGGTATTAGCGTTTGAAGGGTTAAGGTTTAAGTAGAAAGTTTAAAGGAGAAAGTAGAAAAAGTAAAAAGTACAATTGGAAGTAAATTTATTAATTAAGGTATATGTCAAAAATTTTAATCATAGAAGATGAATCAGCAATTAGAAGGGTATTATCTAAAATAATATCTGAAGATAATGAAACATATCAGGTTGAAGATGCTGAAGATGGTTTATTAGGATATAGAATGATTGAAAAAACCGATTATGATCTGGTTTTGTGCGATATAAAAATGCCTAAAATGGATGGTGTTGAAGTATTGGAAAAATCATTAAAAATCAAACCTGAAATTCCTTTCATTATGATCTCCGGACATGGAGAGTTAGAAACTGCAGTGCAAACTATGCGTATGGGTGCTTATGATTATATTTCAAAACCACCTGATCTAAACCGTTTGTTAAATGCCGTTAGAAATGCCTTAGATAAAAAGCAATTGGTAGTTGAAAATAAGCGTTTAAAGAAAAGAATAAGTAAGAATTATGAAATGATTGGCAATAGTAAGTCGATCATAAAAATTAAAACGATTATTGATAAAGTTGCTCCAACCGAGGCTCGTGTTTTGATCATTGGTGATAACGGAACAGGTAAAGAGTTGGTTGCTCATTGGTTACATAAAAAAAGCAATAGATCAGATGGACCAATGATTGAAGTTAACTGTGCTGCTATACCTTCAGAATTAATTGAAAGCGAGTTATTTGGCCATGTAAAGGGTTCTTTTACCGGTGCACATAAAGATAGAGCAGGAAAATTTGAAGCAGCAAATGGTGGTACAATTTTTCTTGATGAAGTTGGTGATATGAGTCTTTCGGCTCAAGCTAAAGTTTTACGTGTCTTGCAGGAAAATAAAATTAGCAGAGTTGGCAGTGATAAAGATATTAAGGTTGATGTTAGAGTAGTTGCAGCTACCAATAAAGATTTAAAAAAAGAAATTGAAAAAGGTAATTTTAGAGAAGATCTTTACCACAGATTGGCTGTGATCATTATTCAGGTTCCGGCCTTAAATAACAGGGTAGAAGACATACCAGTTTTAATCGATTTTTTTATAGATAAAATTGCAAAAGAACAAGGAATAACACCCAAAAGATTTGATGAACAAGCCATAGGATTATTACAAAATTATAATTGGACAGGTAATATTAGAGAGTTGAGAAATGTAGTTGAAAGATTACTTATTTTGGGTGATGATATTATTACCGAAGATGATGTAAAAATGTTTGCGAGTAAATAGGGGTGTAAAGTTAAAAGGGAGAAGTACGAAGTGAGAAGTAAGAATTTCACTGTACGTTGTACGTCCCTGATATGGGTTTCCTGTACATCTCTGGCATATATGAATAGAAGTCGGAAGTTTCTTAAGAGATTGAGAACAGAGTGAGATATTAATTTATTTTTAATCTTTTGCGAATTATCTTTGTGATTTTTGAGAGAAAAAGAATAAAAAGTTAATACCATTTTGACTGTTATTGATAATGAGATATTAATAAAAACCTGTCATTATAAACAGGGATGTATAAATAAAAAGTAAATTGGGAAAAGTTGTAAGTTTAAAATCAGAAAAATTAAAGTAGAAAGTTTAAAGTAATATCAATATGAAATCAAATCCTTATAAAGTTGTTGATTCAGTAGACCTAAGTAAAATATCAACAAAAGTTGTACATGACAAAGCCAAAGATCAGCTTAAAAAAGTAAGAAAAAAGATCAGTAAAATTCAAAACACCATGTATGCTCATGGTAAATACAGTGTTTTGATATGTTTTCAGGGGATGGATACTGCCGGAAAGGATAGTTTGATACGTGAAGTTTTTAAGAGTTTTAATACACGTGGCATCAATGTTCACAGTTTTAAACAACCAACTGAATTGGAAAAAGACCACGATTTTATGTGGCGACATTATATTGCGCTACCGGCACGGGGCAAATTTGGTATTTTTAACCGTACGCATTATGAAAATGTTTTGGTTACCCGTGTGCATCCTGAATATATTTTAGGGGAGAATATACCCTCAGTGACAAATGTTGATATGATTGATGATGATTTTTTTCATAAGCGTATGGAGCATATCAATAATTTTGAAGATCATATTGCTGAAAATGGGACGATCATTTTTAAATTCTTTTTAAATATTTCCAAGGATGAACAAAAGTATCGTTTATTAAGAAGGATCAGGCTCGAAGAAAAGAACTGGAAATTTTCTTCAAGTGATCTTAAAGAAAGAGAGCTATGGGATAACTATATGGTTTGTTATGAAGATATGCTGAATCGCACTTCAAAACCAAAAGCTCCATGGTTTGTAATTCCTTCAGATGATAAACCAAGTGCACGTTTAATTGTAGCTCAAATAATCCTTGAAACCTTAAAACAATATACTGATATTAAAGAACCTGAATTAGACGCTAAGATAAAAGCTAATTTAGAGGAGTATAAAAGGATTTTGAAGAATGATTAGAGGGTTAACCTCCCATTATTTCTTCATCACCGCCACCATTATCATAACTTCGGCGTTCACGTTTCTTTTTTTGTTTGAAACGATAGGTAAACGAAAGTCTGATCTGACGTTGCCTCCATTGAAATTCACTTTCTGAATAAAATGATTCAGTTAGTGTTTCCATTTTTCGTTTACGTGTATTAAAAAGGTCACTTACGTTTAATGCTATAGTGCCATCACCTTTTAAAATATCTTTGCTAAAGGCCATGTTAGCCATAAACATACCCTCTCTTTTGCTTTGTGCGTTTTCTCCAGGGCCTCTATACATCATAGTTGTTTGCCAGTCGATATCAGCTGGTAAAACTATTTTTGAGCTAAATCTGGCAAACCAGCTTGTGCTTTTTGATCCAAAATCAATTCCTTCATGAAAACCTTCAAATTCTGAACTATAAAAATTAAAACTACCATTTAATCGCCAATTTTTTATGGGTGTATAATTAACAGAAAATTCAAATCCATATCTATCATTTGTGCTTAAATTTATGGGTGTTCTTCTTATGATTGGTAAGCTATCTTCGGTTATTTCACCGGTGTCTTCACTTATAAACTGAAAAACATCGGTTGCATGTGTAAAATATATTGAAGAATTAAAAGTAACTTTATCCCAACGTTTAAAATATCCAAGGTCAACTCCATCTGATATTGATGGATCCAAATAAGGATTTCCCTGAAAAATATTGTTTTTACTTGTTCTTGATGGAAATGGATTGATAAATCTTGATCGTGGGCGACGAATTCTGCGATTATAACCTAAAGTAATATTTTGATCTTCTGATAATTCATAAGAAAGATTAACAGTAGGAAAGAAGTCGGTATAGTCCTTTTTTGCATCCAGATCCTCATCAGTTATTGAAATATCAATATCCGTAATTTCCATTCTCAGTCCAAACAATGCGGATAGTTTACCAAATTTATTTCCATATTGTGAATAGATAGCATGAATTGTTTCATCGTAATTAAATATATTGGAAATATCGTCATTTTTGATAAAATCGCCATATTCATCTTCAAACCAAATAGAATAATCAGTTGTTTGATTATTAATATTTGACCTAAATCCTGCTTCAAATTGTTGATTTTCTCCTATTGGTAAAACATAATCTCCTTGTAGTAGAAGTTTATTTTGTGTTTGATCGGTAATATTTTTTTCATCGAGTT
>DAOUPQ010000099.1 GCA_030626085.1 Flavobacteriia bacterium | reverse complement strand
TAAAACTGTCCCATTTATAGGATTATTAATGATGCTTTTTTGTATTTGATCTTCAATTTGTTTTACTTGTACATCAAGATTCTTTAGTTCATTTACAATAGGTGCATTTTGGGTTTCTACACTTATAATTTGGTTGTTTATCACATCTATTTTCCCATTAATATCATCTAATTGTTTTTGTGTTCCAGCGTTTGCTGCAATTAAATTTTCAGTTCTTTTTTTAGAAACTGTTGCTGTTTTTAGCTGTGATTTTAATACTTTTATTTGAGAAAGAACTCCTTTAGATTTTGAGGATATAACATTTTTTGAAGCTATTAATTGTTCTTTTTTTAATGCCAATTGGACTGTGTCAATATATCCTACAAGGGCATCTTTCTTGAGGGTTTGACCTTCTTCTATGTTAAACTGTAATAATTTTCCGTTACTTTCAGCAGAAATTACGGTTTCAATAGCTTCAAAATTTCCATAACCATCTGCAAGACCAGAATTTGAATTACAGGAGATAAGTACACTTACAGCAATTAATAATCCGAATATTATTTTAGTGATTTTCATTTTCATTTTATTTTAATATTTCTTCTAATATTTTTCTTTCTTTTAAATAGCTATCAGGACATCAAGGTGTGGGAATAGTTTTAGTTTCCTTGAATTACTTTATAATTGGCCTGTGCTAATAATAATTGAATTTGATGTGTTTTTAGATCGTTTTCTGATTCGTATAGATCGGTTAATTTTTCAATATAATCTGACGAGGTAATTACACCATTTTTTAATTGAGACTCAGATGTTTTAAGAATTTGTTTTTGCAACTCAATAATAGTTTGATCACTATTTATAAAATTATTGTATTTACCTATTTCTAATAACTGTTGTTCTTTTTGCATGGATGTTTGTAGTTCAAATTCTTCTTTTTCACTATCAATAAATTGTTTGTTAATTTCTAATGCCTGGGTTTGTTTTTTGGTTTTGTTCCAATCAAAAACATTCCAGTTTAGCTTTATTCCTACATAATAAAATGGTTGAAAGGAATTGTCGAGCATATTTAATCCCGGATTTCCGTAGCCACCTTGTGCAAAACCATAGATTTTTGGCAATCTGTTTTTTGACAATAATGAAGTGGTATTATCAATTTGAGCTTTTTGTAAATTGAATAATTCCAATTCAGGACGAATCATAGTTTCTGATAGATCTTTTGTCATTTCAGGATATGAAAAAATTGTCGTTTCTGTAACAGGTATTCCTATATATTTTTCTAACGATTGAAGCAAATTTTGTTTTGAACTATAAACATCATTTAATTGTTGTTCAATTTTTAATAGTTCTGCTTCTAAAATAGCGTCAGATGTTGGTAAAACAGCACCGTATTTAATTCCTGCTTTTATCTCCTTTAATTTTTCATCAATCTGTTTTTGTTTGGCTAGTAAAAGCGAGTTCTTTTCTTGGAGTAATAAAATTGAAAAATATAGTTGATTGATCTTTGGTTTTAATTGATAAAGTTCAACATTTATTTTTTGTAGCTGTGTGATTGATTTAGCATTTTCTTCTTCAATTGCAGCATTAATTGTTCCACCACCATAAATTAATTGATTTAAAGTCAAAGTTGCTCTGTATTGATCCTTATTAGGTAGTTCAAATAATAATCCCGGATTTTCAGTTGGAAAATGGATAACTTCCGATTGGTACGTTGCCTGTGCATCCAATTCGATTTTTGGATATTTTCCGGTTTGAATAATTTGTTTGTTTAATTCATTTTGTTCCGGAATCAGATCACTTTGTTTTGCTTTAGGATTATTTGTTTCAGCCAGAGAATAGCATGTTTCCAGGCTTAATGGTTCTTGAGCTAAAGCATTTAAATTGATCAATAATAAAAATAAAAATATCTTTTTCATTACTATAATTTTATAGATTTAATAATAAAATCTGCTACTTCTGTCTTACGTTTTTCCAGAATTGTTTTGTACTCTTTGTCAGATGCATCCACAAATCCTTTAATAAGTGGTGCAGCAATAAATGGAAAGATATTTAAAGCCAAAATATTGATAAAAAGCTGTTCGGCTTTTATCTGCCTGATCTTTCCTTCACTTATTGCTTTTTCGATTTGAACTTTAAATTTTTTAATATTTGGAAAATTATCTACAGATATTAATTCTTTAACAAAATCCGGATTCCTATTTAATTCTTGTAATATAAAATTGGGTAAATAGGGGTGTTTCAGCATAAATGAAGTATAATTGTTTGAAAAATTTATGATCTTATCACAGATCGATTGATCAGAACTCAAAACAACATTTATTTGAGGAGCTAATTTATTAAAAGCTTTTTTAAAAACTGCTTCAAAAAGCAATTGTTTACTTCGGTAATAATAATGTAATAACGACTTATTAATTTTGGCTTCATCAGCAATTTCTTGCATTCTTGCACCAGACAATCCTTTATTTTCAAAAATATGTTCAGCTGCAGTTAAAATTTTTTCTTCTGCAGATATATCTTTAGTTTTAATCATATAGTTTAATTAAATGGTTTAACCAAAAAGTTCAACCAAATGGTCAGCAAATATATAAACTATTTTTTAATCTTCAAAATATCATTTACTTTTGTTTAAGCTAAATTTTTGTTAAGTCTTTAAATAACTAAATATCAGTATAATAAAAATAAAATAAAAAAATGTCACAACCTTTTAAGTATATTTTATTAGCAATATTCATAATTTTTACTTCTTGTAAAGTACAGAGATTAAAAACTTTTGATTACGATGAGCCTGTTGATACTTCAACAAAAACAATTCAATATCAGCAAAAGAAAACCTACAAATTAGGTAATGTTTATGCCGATAATTTATTTGATGGTGCTAGGATGAATAACTTTGAAAAATTAAATGACTCTGTTTTTAGAGTTACTATTTTACCAGAAAATGAGCCCATTAATGCGAGTCCACACTATGCTTTTAATATTTGGAGTGATAGTTTAAAAAGCATTTTCTTACAACTAAATTATCCTACAGCAAAGCACAGATACTGGCCAAAGTATAGTGTTGATGATAAAAGTTGGTTTAGATTAGATAGCTCAAATGTTGGATTAAGTAAAGTTGATTCGATAGTAGAATTAAAGATTAAGCTGAGTTCTAAAAAATTAAAAATAGCCGCTCAAGAAATTAAGACTTCTGGTTATGTAAGATCTTGGGCTAAGAAACAATTAAATAATGTAGATGTAAAGTACATAACAATAGGAAAAAGCAAACTAAACAGAGATTTGATCATGTTAGAGATTGGTTCGGGATCACCAAAAAACAAAGAGGTTATTTTACTTTTTAGCAGGCAGCACCCTCCCGAAGTTACGGGATATCTTGCCTTAGAATCATTTGTAGAACAGCTTTTAAAAGACAACCATTTATCTAGAGATTTTAGAAAGAAATATAGAATTTTAGTATTTCCTTTATTAAACCCTGATGGGGTTGATCTGGGACATTGGCGACATAATGCCGGCGGAATTGATCTTAATCGAGATTGGGCTTATTACCGTCAACCTGAAACTAAAATAATAGCCAACTATATAATTGATTACGTTAATAAAAACGCTAATGATGTAATTTTAGGAATTGATTTCCATTCGACATTTAATGATCTGTTTTATACTTTGAAAGATGATCTAAGATCAAAATTATATCCATTTAAAGATTATTGGTTATCTGGAATTGATAAATATTTTCCGGATTATTCACCCAATGATATTCCGGGTAGTTTAGGAACTTTTACTAAGGGTTGGTATTATAATCAATTTAATGCTGCATCAATAACCTATGAAATTGGCGACGAAACGCCACGTGATTTTATTAGTGAAAAAGCAGAAGTTGCAGCTAGAGAAATGATGAAATTATTAATATTTAAAAACTCTGATAAAGATTAGAAAACATGAAAAAAATCATAAAATATATATTAATATTATTGATATTTGGATTGGTTTATACAATTTATACCAACTATCCACGATTAAATATTGTTACCGGATTTGCTTCAAAAAGTGTAGCTTCCGGAATGTTTTTGGCTAATAGAACTCAGAAATCTGTTGAAATAGGTGATAATGATATTGATAACGTAAGAGATGCTTCAAATAAAGTTGACCTTACTAATAAAATGGTAACATCAACTTTTTTTGGTCTAAAAAGTAGAAAAGCAATTTATCGTGAAGGATTAGGTGCTGTACTTATTAATGATGATTATGATATTAATAAAAAAGTGTTGATTCCGAACAGAAATAAAACTCCAAAAAAATTACCTTTTCCTTATGGGAATTTATCACAAATAGATACAGTTTTCGCAAATGTAAATTATAAGGTTTTGCAAGAGGCAGTTGAAAATGCTTTTGATAGATCTGATAAAAATATTAAAAAAACCAGAACAGTTCTGGTAGTTTATAAAGATCAGATCATCGCTGAAAAATATGCCCATGATTTTGATGAAAATTCGCCTATTTTGGGTTGGTCAATGACCAAAAGTCTGACATCAACTATGTATGGAATTCTTGAAAAACAAGGTAAAATTGATGTAAAATCAGTTACAGGAATACCTGAATGGCAAAAGGATGAACGAAAAAACATAACCTATAACAACTTGCTGCAAATGAATAGTGGTTTAGAGTGGGTAGAAGATTATAACAATATCTCCGATATTACCAAAATGTTGTTTATGGAAAGTGATATGAGTAGGGTGCAAATTGATAAACCACTGTTAGGTAAACCAAATGAAACCTGGAATTATTCTTCTGGAACTACAAATTTACTATCTGGTTATTTATTAAGACAGTTTTTTAAAAATCATCAAGAATATTTAGATTTTTGGTATGCAGAATTATTTGATAAAATTGGGATGCATTCTGTAATTGTAGAAACTGATATGGCTGGCAATTTTATTGGTTCTTCTTATGGATGGGCTAACACAAGAGATTGGTCAAAATTTGGTTTGTTGTATTTACATGAAGGAAACTGGAATGGTGAACAGATTTTAACTCCCGAGTGGGTGAAATATGTAGCAACACCAACTAATTCTTCTAATGGAAGATACGGCGCACAGTTTTGGTTAAATGCCGGTGGTCATTATCCCGATGTTCCTAAAGATCTTTATTCTTGTAACGGTTATCAGGGACAATTTGTTTTTATAATTCCTTCAAAAGAAATGGTGATCGTACGTACCGGATTAACTGAGGAAGACGAGTTCGATTTTAATGGGTTTTTAAGAGATATTTTAGCAAGTATAGAATAGAAATTTGAAGACTAAAGGCGGATAATTGAAATAATTCTTGCTTTTGTCTTTGATTTAAAGATGTTTATAATCCTCTCTAAATGGAAAGAATTTAGGATGGGATTACATTTCAAAACCCATATTAACTTTTAATTTTTCGGCTATTAATTTAATTATTCTTGATTTTAAGGCTGGTATTTTAACTTTGTTAATTACTTCATTTCCAAATGCAAAAAGCAACAAAGCTTTGGCTTCTTTAATTGGGATTCCTCTTGACTGCATGTAAAAAATCGCATTCTTATCAATCTGACCAATGGTGCAGCCATGTGAACATTTTACATCGTCTGCAAATATTTCCAATTGGGGTTTTGCATTGATTGAAGCTTTATCACCTACCAAAATATTATCATTCTGTTGAAAAGCATTGGTTTTTTGGGCTTCTTTATCAACAATTACTTTTCCGTTAAAAACTCCGGTAGAAGCATCATCATAAATACCTTTATACAATTCATGACTTTCGCAATTTTCATGTTTATGATTAACTATAGTATGATTATCAACATGCTGTTTGCCTTCAATAATTGTTATGCCATTAAGATTTGTAGAGATATGTTCACCTTCATGATGTACATTAATATTATTTCGTGTTAATTTACCGCCAAAAGTAAAAGTATTTATGGAGGCAATACTTCCTTCTTTTTGTTGCAGATAAGTATGATCGATTATTGAAGCATTTTCCTTGTCATTTTGTACTTTGTAATAGTTAACAATTGCCCTTTTATGTGCAAAAATTTCAGTAACACAATTAGTAAGAATTATATTTTTATTCAGGTTTTGATGTCGTTCATAGATTTGAACATGTGAATTTTCACCCACAATTACTAAATTTCTTGGATTAAACATCAGCTCTTTTTCACTTCCTGTTGAAAAAAATAATATTTGAATTGGTTTTTCTAAAATAGTATTTTTAGGGATATTAATAAAAGCTCCTTCTTTTGAAAATGCTGTATTTAATGAGGATAAGCTATCACTTTTTGATGTAATTTTATCAAAATAATGATCGATGATCATTTTATATTTTGGCTTTTTTAAAGCAGCTGATAAAATACAAACATCGGCTTCTTCATGTGTTGTATCTGATAAAAACGAACTGTAAACTCCGTCAATAAATACAATTTTATAAGATTCGATCTCATGTAAAAAATATTTTTTTATATCTTTTAATTCAATATTATTGTCTAATGAGGGGAAAACGCTATAATCATGTTTTAATATTGATTTAAGAGAAGTGTATTTCCATTCTTCATTTTTTTTAGTTGGAAACCCTAAGGTTTCAAAATTATCAATTGCTTTTAGGCGCAAATCGTGAACATTTGAATCTAGATCAATATTTCCTTTATTTTCAAATGCCATAAAGCTGGCAAGTAGTTTGTCTTTTAATTCCATAATGTGTTTCGAGTTTTGTGTTTCGGGTTAGCTGAATTTATGCCCTTTATACTCGTTGTTGTTTAAATATTTGATGAATGAACCAATTTTTTTTCTAAGTTGTATTGTTAATTCTTTAAGTTCATCAAATTTTTCTTTATCAATATAATTTCTATCTAGAACTCTGTATAGTTGTGATTGAGTTTCGCCACAAGAAGCCTTTGATATTGAAAGAAATTGTCTAAACTCTTTATTTCCATTTCTTTCAAACCCTTCAGCAATATTATCCATAACAGAACCTGAAGAACCATTGATTTGTTCTTTTAATTTATAATCATTTTTTAATTCTGTTTT
>DAOUPQ010000034.1 GCA_030626085.1 Flavobacteriia bacterium | reverse complement strand
TTTTAAAGGTTAAACCAAATAATTTACGTTCCAATTTTTTATCATTTACCTGAAAGAGATGCTTTGAAATATTATCTGAAAAAGGAAATTTAAAAAATGTTTTTAACATTGAAAAAGTAAAATGATGTACATCTTCAGGATCAAATTTAAAAAGTGTTTTTCGAATTACAGATTTGTACATGATATAGGTTTTTACGAAGATAGGAGATATTCAAAATCTTAAGCCTGTTTATCGCAATTCTGCATTAAACTGTTTAGCAAAAGTACCTTGTAATTTCTCCATGATCTTATCTATTTGCTTATCGGTTAAAGTTTTATTTTCATCTTGTAAAACAAAACTTAAAGCATAAGATTTTTTGCCTTTTGGTAATTTATCACCGGTATAAACATCAAAAAGATCTACATTTTTCAATAATTTCTTTTCGCTTTGAAAAGCAGCATTATAGAGATCAGAAAATTTTACTTCATCATCTAAAAGCAAAGCCAAATCACGCTTCACTTCAGGGTATTTTGATAAAGCTTTTACATTCATATCTTTATTATCGATATTCTCCATAATACTATCCCAATTAAAATCTGCATAGATCACTTCTTGTTTGATACCAAATTCTTTTAAAATATTTTGTTTTACAGTACCAAATTCAACCAATTTAATTTTCCCAAAACCCAAAGAAATCGCTTCAGAAAAAACATCATTTTTAGTAGCTGAGGTTTTTAATTTGTCAAAACCTAATTTAGACAACAATAATGTAACTATTCCCTTAACAAAAAAGAAATCAGAAACTTTAGTGTCTACATTCCATGTGTCTTGAGTTCTTTTTCCACTTACAATTAGTGATAGGTGTTTTGGTTCGAAATATCCACTTTCATATCTGTGATAGGTTTTTCCAAACTCAAATAATTTTATCGAATTATTTTTTCGGTTGATATTATAGGCAACAGATTCTAATCCGCCAAATAATAATGATTGACGCATTGCTTCCAGGTCACTGCTCAAAGCATTAAGCATAATAACACTGTGATCTTCCTTTAAATTTTCTGATAATGAAACGTACTCAGGCTTGGTTAAAGAATTTGCCATTGATTCATTAAAACCTTGAGCGGTTAATAAATTAGCAATAATATTTTCAACCTTTTCATTAGTTACTTTATCAGAAAATGAAATCGAAGTATTTAATTTTGCTGAAGTATCAACATTATTATAACCATATACACGTAAGATCTCTTCTACTATATCAGCTTCGCGAGTAACATCAACACGATAAGAAGGAATGGTCAATCCTAAACCGGATTCAGTTTGGTTATTAATTTTAATATCTAATGAAGCTAATATATTTTTAATAGTGTCAGCAGGTATCTCTTCACCAATTAATTTATAAGCTCTTTCGTATGAGAGGTGTACTTGATAATCTTCAATTTTATCCGGATAAACATCAATTACATCTGATACAATCTTTCCTTTAGCAATATCTTTAATTAAAATAGCTGCATATTTCAGAGCATAAGCAACAGTATCAGGATTGATTCCTCTTTCAAATCTAAACGATGCATCTGTATTTAAACTATGACGTTTGGCTGTTTTACGAATTGAAACCGGATTAAAATAAGCACTTTCTAAAAATATTTTAGTCGTATTATTGGTAACACCGGAAGTTTCTCCACCAAAAACCCCACCAATGCACAATGGGTTATCTTCTCCATCACAGATCATGATGTCATCTTCATGTAATTCTCTTTCAACACCATCAAGTGTTGTAAATTTTGTACCGGTAGGTAAATTCTTGACTACAATTTTATCATCTCTAATTTTCCCGGCATCAAACGCATGCAGTGGTTGCCCTAATCCGTGTAAAACAAAATTGGTAACATCAACTACATTATTAATAGGTTTTAGCCCTATAGAAAGTAACCTATCTTGCAACCATTTTGGTGACTCTTCAATTGTTAGATCAATTATGGTAATTCCTGCATATCTGGGTACTAACTTATTGTCTTCAACTTCAATATTAATTTTAAAAGTGCGCTCATCAACATGAAAATCACTGACAGATGGCGTTAACAATTCTTTTTTAATGCTTTTTTGTTGTAATAATCCGGCACGTAGATCTCTGGCCACACCTAAATGGCTCATTCCATCAGCACGATTTGGTGTTAAACCAATTTCAAAAACTTTATCAGATTCTATTTCAAATATATCAGCAGCGGCAGTACCTGATTTTATTTCTTCATCTAAAACCATAATGCCATCATGACTTTTACCCAAACCCAATTCATCTTCGGCACAGATCATACCATGACTAAATTCACCCCGAATTTTACCTTTTTTTATTTTAAAACTTTCACCATTTTCAGAAAATAGGGTTGTGCCGATTGTTGCTACAGGAACTTTTTGACCAACGGCTACATTAGGAGCACCACAAACGATTTGCACTGGCTCTCCATTTCCCAGATCTACTGTTGTCACTTTTAACCTATCAGCATTTGGATGTTGTTCACAAGTTAAAACTTCACCCACAACAATACCTTTTAAACTGCCTTTTACAGTTTCAAACGTTTCTATCCCTTCAACTTCTAATCCTAGATCTGTAAGAATTTCGCCAATTATTTCGGTATCGAGATCTACTTTTAGAAATTGTTGTAACCAATTGTATGATATTTTCATTTTTGTTTTTTATTTAATTTCGATTTTTCGAAATGCAAAGATAAACATTTGAATTGAGTAGTGTTTAATTCAAATCTAAGATTTTATTCAAAAAAACTTTTTATAATTCAATCAAATTAATTATTTTGCAGTAAAATAAAATATTATGGCAATAGAAATAAAACGTCTCTTTGATTTTCCTTATTATCAACTCGAAAAATTTAACCTAGAAAAATCATTGGTATCCAAAGTCAATGGTAAATGGGTTGCAACCTCAAGTCAAGAATTTGTAAACAAATCCAACGCTATTAGCAGGGGTTTATTGAGGTTAGGAGTCAAACCAAAGGATAAAATTGCTATAATTTCCACAACAAATCGTACTGAGTGGAATATTTTAGATATTGGTATTTTACAAATTGGAGCTGTAAATATTCCTATTTATCCTACTATCGGTAAAAATGAATACAAATATATATTTAATCATGCAGAAGTAACACATTGTTTCCTTTCTGATGAAGTGCTATTTGAGAAAGCAAATGCAATTAAAGATGATATACCTACATTAAAAGAGATCTATTCGTTTGAAGATATCCCTGGTTGTAAGAATTGGAAAGAAGTTTTAGATTTAGGCAAAGATGAAAACAATCAAGATAAAGTAGAAAAACTTAAAGATAAAGTAAAACACAATGATCTGGCTACAATAATATACACTTCCGGTACTACCGGCATTCCAAAAGGGGTAATGCTTTCCCATAACAATATTGTTACTAATGTTTTAGATAGCAAACCTCGTTTGCCAATTACTGAAGGACAAACAAAAGTTTTAAGTTTTTTACCTGTATGCCATATTTTTGAGAGAATGCTGCATTATTTATACATGCAAAGTGGAATTTCAATCTATTTTGCAGAAAGCATTGAGAAAATACCGGATAATTTAAAAGAGATCAAGCCTCATTTCATGAGTGTTGTTCCTCGATTACTCGAAAAGATCTATGACAGTATTATCGCAAAAGGTGCTGATCTTACAGGCGTAAAAAAACGTCTTTTCTTTTGGGCTGTGGAACTAGGGTTAAAATACGAACCATACGGAGCAAATGGATGGTGGTACGAAAAACAATTAGAACTTGCCAATAAACTTATTTTCAGCAAATGGAGAGAAGCGTTGGGTGGTGAATTGCATACAATGGTTTCCGGTAGTGCTGCTTTACAACCCAGACTGGCAAGGGTTTTTACTGCAGCTCAAATGCAAGTAATGGAAGGCTATGGTTTAACCGAAACTTCGCCCGTTGTATCAGTAAATATGTATAAAGATAATTTATTCCAGGTTGGATCGGTAGGAACAGCAATCGATAATGTTGAAATTAAAATTGCTGATGATGGAGAAATCCTGATAAAAGGTCCAAATGTGATGCAAGGTTATTATAAAGACCCTAAAAGAACTGCTGAAGTTATGACAGGTGATTATTTTCATACCGGCGATAAAGGAGAGGTTGATGCCAAAGGATTTTTAAAAATTACAGGAAGGAAAAAAGAAATTTTTAAAACTTCAGGTGGAAAATATATTGCTCCTGCTTTGCTTGAAAATGAGATGAAACAATCACGATTTATTGAACAAATCCTAGTAATTGGAGAAGGGCAAAAAATGGCCGCTGCATTAATACAACCAAATTTCGATTTTGTTAAAGGATGGGCAAAACGTCATAATCTTGATATTGGAGAATCCTTTAGTGAAATTGTTGCAAAAACTGAAGTTAAAGAACGAATAATGAAGGAAGTTGATGAGGGAAATAAAAAATTTGGTAAATGGGAAACAATAAAAAGAATAGAACTTACCCCCGATTTTTGGAGTGTAGATAATGATTTACTCACACCAACTTTTAAACCAAAAAGGGATGAAATTTTAAAGAAATACAAAGATCTATACGATAAGATCTATAGTTAATATTTATATTTGATCTCATTATTTTTTTTAATAAACAATGGAACATTTTATAGTATCTGCTCGAAAATATCGTCCGCAAAAATTTAGTGATGTTGTGGGTCAACAGGCCATTACCAACACTCTTGAAAATGCTATAAAGAATAATCATTTAGCACAAGCTTTATTATTTACAGGGCCCAGAGGAGTTGGTAAAACTACTTGTGCACGTATTTTGGCCAAAAGAATAAATCAGGAAAGCAGTGAAAATATATCGGAAGATGAGGACTTTGCATTTAATATTTTTGAATTAGATGCTGCCTCTAATAATTCAGTTGATGATATAAGAAATTTAACAGATCAGGTACGCATACCACCTCAAACAGGAAAATATAAAGTTTATATAATTGATGAGGTTCACATGTTATCGCAGTCAGCTTTTAATGCATTTTTAAAAACACTTGAAGAACCTCCTGCACATGCAATCTTTATTTTGGCCACAACCGAAAAACACAAAATAATCCCAACTATTTTATCAAGATGTCAAATATTTGATTTTAAACGTATTGGCGTTATAGATATCAAAAATTATTTACATAAAATTGCCAAAAAAGAAAATGTAAATGCTGAAGATGATGCCTTACACATCATTTCTCAAAAAGCTGATGGTGCTTTAAGAGATGCCCTTTCTATTTTTGACAGAGTTGTTAGTTTTTCGGGTAGAGATCTAACCCGCCAAGACGTAACTGAAAATTTAAATGTTCTCGATTACGATATCTATTTTAAAATTACTGATCTGGTAATCGAAAATGATATTCCTAATGTGTTGTTAGCTTTTAATGATGTTCTTGATAAAGGTTTTGACGGACATCATTTTATAACTGGATTAGCTTCACATTTTAGAGATCTTTTGGTTGCAAAAGATAAAGCTACTATTAGCTTATTAGAAGTAGGTGATACTGCTAAAAAACTTTATCTTGATCAGGCAATCAAGGCCGATCTTAATTTTTTACTACGGGCAATTGATATGGCTAATGATTGCGATATAAAATACAAGAGTAGTAATAATCAACGTTTATTAGTTGAGCTCACATTAATGCAAATCGCTTCGATTACATTTAATGCCGAAAAAAAAAAGTCTGAACACTTTATAATTCCTGCGGCCCATTTTGCATATTATGCTGTTGCTGAAAAATTAGATATTCCCGAAAAAGTTCAACAGGAATCTAAAACCAATATTAAAGAAGTAACTTCTTCATTTACAGAAGAAAAAAGTACTTATTCTGCAGGATCAGATATTGAGAATAAAACAAAAATAACTCCAGAAGAAGGCATAAAACAAACGACGACTCCAGTCCCAAAAGATCCTGAACCCAATCTCCAATATACTTCTAATAATCCAAGAAAATCAATTTTAAGTATCAAAAGCCTTGAGCGAAATAAAGAGGAAGAAAAAGCTATTGAACTGGCAAAATTAAGTAAAACTAGCAACACCAAAGATCTGCCAAATGATCCGTTTACAAATGATACTTTTTTAGAAGTTTGGCATGAATATATCGAATATCTTCACAAAAATGGTGATAAAATTTTCGCATCAATTTTAAATGCGGATACACCGGTTGTTAAAAGTAATCTGATTCATGTTACTTACTCCAATAAGATAATGGAGGCCGAGCTTAACAAGATCAGACCCAAAGCATTAAAATATTTACGCAAAAAACTAAACAACTACAGTTTAGATTTTAAAGTAAACATTAATGAAAATGAAACGAACAAAATTGCCTATACAACTCAAGAAAAATACGAATTATTAAAAAGTAAAAATAGTGCTATCATCACTTTAAGAAAAACTTTCAAATTAGACCTTTAAATTTTGATAATTCATTCCTTTTATTATCTTTAAGAAAATTTTAAAAATTTGGATATAAAAACCCTAATCATTTTGCTTATTGGATTTTTGATTGTTGCTATTGCATCTAATCAAATAGCCAAAGTTTTTCAAAAGATAAAATTTCCTTTAATCACCGGTTTTATCATTACAGGAATTATTGCAGGTTCTTCCTTTTTGAATTTTATTCCTCAAGAGGCTATAAAAAAACTTAACTTTTTAAATGAAATTGCCCTGGCTATTATTGCATTTTCAGCTGGTGCTGAGTTGTATTTAGATGATTTACGCAGTAGGCTAAACAGTATCAAATGGATGACAATTGGACAATTAATAATCACTTTTATTCTTACTAGTGTGACCGTCTATTTTCTTGCTGATAGAATACCCTTTATGGCAGATTTAGAGAATACAACAAAATTTGCAATTTCTATTCTATTTGGTACTATTTTCGTAGCACGTTCTCCCTCTTCGGCTATAGCTGTAATCAATGAAATGCGTGCCAATGGGCCATTTACAAAAACTGTAATGGGTGTAACAGTTATTAAAGATGTATTGGTAATTATTCTATTTGCTATTGTTTTTTCTGTTTCAAAAACACTTATCAATGGTAATGAAATAAATTTATCATTTTTAATTATTCTTATATTGGAATTGGCAATCTCATTTGGCTTAGGATATCTTGTAGGTAAGATATTAGAAATTCCATTTCAACTATTTTTTAATGGTGATATCAAAAAGATTTCAGTAATATTAATAGGTTATTCTATTTATTTATTCTCTAATTTCATCAAAACAAATTCAGAAAATTGGTTTCATCACGAAATCATATTGGAACCACTTTTAATTGCAATTATCGGTAGTTTTGTTTTAACCAATAAAAGTAAACATCGCCTTGAGTTTAGAGAATTACTACATGATATAAGTCCTACTATTTATATTATTTTCTTCACACTTACCGGTGCTTCTTTATCATTTCAAACATTAGTAAATGTATTTGGAATTGCCGTCGCTTTATTCATTTTGCGCCTGATTACTATGATCTTAGCAGGTTTTTTTGGTGTTATTGCGGCCAAAGATCCTAAAAAATATCTCTTTATTGCCTGGATGCCTTATTTAACACAGGCGGGTGTTGCTTTAGGTTTAGCAACTATTGTTTCTAATGCATTTCCTGAATGGGGTCATGAATTTGAAACTATAGTCATAGCAATTATAGTTATCAATCAATTAGTAGGTCCACCATTGTTTAAATGGTCACTAAATATCGTAAAAGAAAGTCATCTTCGTGCAAAAATGGATCATTTACAAAGCACTAGAGATGCAATTATTTTTGGTGTTGAGAATCAATCAATTGCTTTGGCACAACAATTAGAAAAACACAATTGGAATTCCAGACTAGTATGCCTTGAAAATTGTAATATTGAAAATAGCAATGACTTTGAGATTATATCAAATTTCATCCCTTCCGTAAAGAATTTAGAAAACTTAAGCATAAATAAGACCGAAGCTGTTGTACTGATGCTTAACGATGACGATAATTATTATATTGCCGAAAAAATTTATGAACATATTGGAATGGAAGACGTTATTGTCCGCTTAAATCAACGTGAAAATTTTGAAAAGTTTCATAAACTTGGCACATTGATTATTGAACCTTCTACTGCAATTGTAAGCTTATTAGACCATTTTGTAAGATCTCCAAATGCGACCTCTTTACTTTTAGGTATGGATGATGGTCAAGATACCATGGATATTGAAATCAAGAATAGAGATTATCACGGATTACGAATTAGAGAACTTCGTTTACCTACGGATCTGATTATTTTATCTATCGAAAGAAAAGGTCAGATGCTAATGACTCATGGTTATACTCGATTACGAATTGGTGATGTAATGACATTAGTTGGTTCTGCCAAGAGCTTAGAAGACATAAAATTTAAACTGGATACATAACAAGTAAAAAGTTAAAATAGGAAATATTAAGTGTAAATTCTTTGATATCAATTTGCTTTATCATTGTTTAAATGTATTTTTGGAGCTATAAATACAAGCTATTAAACGAACCTTAACAAAACTTTGATATTTACATATGAAATCAAATACGCTACTCCTTTTTTTATTACTCCTTTTATTTTCTATAAAGATTTCTTCCCAACAAAATATTGACAGAGAATTTAGAGGTGTTTGGATTGCAACCGTAGATAACATTGATTGGCCCAGTTCAAATGATCTAAGTACAGATGAACAAAAAAAAGAGATTATCAAGTTACTCGACCTTTATAAAAGCTTAAATATTAACGCTGTGATTTTTCAAATTCGCCCCTCAGCTGATGCTTTTTACAACTCAAAATACGAAAACTGGTCGGGTTGGCTGACAGGTAGAAATGGTGATGCTCCGATTCCTTATTATGATCCTCTGGCATTTATTATTAGTGAAACCCGTAAACGAGGAATGGAATTTCACGCCTGGTTAAATCCATACAGGGCTATTGTGAATTACAAAGAATTTCAATCAAATCCTCTACCCCTTACCTACAACAAACCAGAATGGTTTATCAATTATGGAAAAAATAAATATTTTGATCCCGGAAACCCTAAAGTCAGATCCTACACCAACAAAATAGTAACTGATATCGTTCAACAATACGACATTGATGCCATCCACTTTGATGATTATTTTTATCCTTATAAAATTAAAGATGAGGTTTTTACTGATAGCTTGTCTTTTGAAAAGTTTGGAGGAGAATTCTATCCAAATAATATAGATGATTGGCGTAGAGAAAATGTAAATATTATCATTAAAGAATTGAAAACTACTATAAAATCAATTAAACCCTGGGTTCAATTTGGCATTAGTCCTTTTGGGGTTTGGCGTAATAAAAGTAAAGATATCAATGGCTCTGATACTGACGCCGGACAAACTAATTACGACGATCTATACGCTGATATTCTTTTTTGGCTGAAAAATGGTTGGCTTGATTATATTTTACCACAAGTTTATTGGCATATTGGTTTTAAAAAAGCTGATTACAGTAAAATAGTAAATTGGTGGGCTAAAAATAATTTTGAAACTAATCTTTATATCGGTCATGGTTTGTACAGAATGGATCGAAAAAAAGAAAACAGAGCGTGGCGCAAACAAAAACCTTCAGAAATTGAAAAACAATTGGATCTCAATAGAACAATTCCTCAAATCCAGGGAAGTGTATATTTTAGTGGAAAATCATTCTTAAATAATCCTTTAAAGGTAAATGAGATCTTAAAAGATAAATATTATCAATTTCCTATCCTTCCACCGAATACAAATACTAAAATCAAATTTATACCCGAACCCGTTTTTGATGTAAATATTGTAAAGATCAATTCAAAAAATCAAAGATTATCATGGCACTCCTTATCAGAAAATAAAGAAAAAGAAGCTATTAAATTTCTGATCTATCACTTTGATAAAGGTGAGAAAATTAACTTTAAGAATAAAACAAAAATTATTGAAATAACCGGAGAACACCATTATGATTTCAATAAGAAAAAAATTAAAAAAGGAAGTGTTTTTACAATTATTGCTGTTAGCAGAAATAATAACAAAAGTAATCCAGTGAATATTAGAAGATAAATATTTTATGATTGCTCTATAACCCGGATTAGAAGATCTTTACTGATTATAGTAAAAATTCAAAAAATCAATGTTTTGAAAATATTATCTTGTAAAAACCAATTCAGTTTCAGTAGATAAATTACCATCAAAAGCATAACCTTCATAATCAAAACCAATTAGATCTTTGGCTACTTCAATATTATTATCAACTATATAACGTACCATCAATCCACGGGCTTTTTTAGCATAAAAACTGATTATTTTCAATTTTCCATTTTTAAAATCTTTAAAAACTGGAGTAATTAGTGGAGCTTTAAGTAATTTTTTGTTTATAACCTTGAAATACTCATTGCTAGCCAAATTAATTAAATTTTCGCCATCTTTCATTTCTTGGTTTAATGTATTGGTTAAAGAATCTCCCCAAAATTTATAAAGATTATCCTTTTGTCCAACTTTTAATTTTGTACCCATTTCCAACCGATAAGGTTGTATTATATCTAGGGGTTTTAAAATACCATATTGTCCCGAAAGAATTCGTAATTTATCTTGTAATTGATCCATTTTCTCAAGCGAAATTGTATATGGATCTATGCCTTCATAAGCGGTTCCTTTAAAAGCATAAATTGCTTGTCGGGCACTTGAATTAGAGAATGGCAATTGCCAATCCTGATTACGCTGCCAATTTAATTCTCCCAATTTATCAGAAATTGACATTAAATTTGAAAGTTGCTTCGGACTCTTTTTTCTCAATACTTCATTTAACTTTTTTGCTTGCTCTAAAAATATACATTGTGTATGTTTATCCGTTGGAATTCTAGTTTTAAAATCAAGCGATTTAGCAGGTGAAATTACTATCTTCATAGTTCTGATTTATAAATATTATCAATTCTTTTTTGAAATTTTTCAATAAAATTCCCCACGTGGTAACCATCCATTAATGCGTGATGAACTTCAATAGAAAAAGGCATTTTTAAAATATTATTGTCCTTAAAGAATTTTCCAAAAACAAATTTTGGAATACCACTTTTTTCTCTTTTATCCCTTGGATGCTTTATACTTGTGAAAAAAACCCAGAGAATTGATGAAGCATAAATTACATTTAGATTATCTTTATTAGAATCAAAATCAGTGTTTTTATGATGTTTTTTGAGAATTTCTTTTCCTGATTTATTAAATTTTGATATTGAAGCCTGTCTTTTAAAATAACAGAATGAAAAAGAATTATCATCATTCAATACTGTTGATCCAATATCTATTGAATCATATTCAAATATATTATCATCAATAATTCTCAATCTAAATTCTAATATTTCATTTGCTGTTTCTATTGCAAAATATAAACAAGCTAAAAAGAAAGAGATATTATTTTCTTTACAAAAATCATATAATTTGGTTACATCAAAATTTGTAGTTAAATTAAAATATGGATCATCATATTCTTTAAAAAACTCATGTTGTGCTTTTCTGTTCCATGAATTGATGTCGAATTTATTCATAATTTAATAATTCAAAATATACTGCAAATCGTTAGACCTTATCATCAATGTAAAAAAGGAATTCTTTACAATAAAAAACTACTTCTGATTAATCGTATAATTACGCCATTTTTCCAGACAAAGACGCATGTCTTCCGGATTATCTGAGTCAAAACTAAGAAGTTCTTTGGTTACAGGTTGTGTAAAACCAAGCGTTTTTGCATGAAGTGCCTGACGTGGTAAAACTTTAAAACAGTTCTCAACAAATTGTTTATATTTTGTAAAGGTAGTCCCTTTTAAGATCTTATTTCCACCATAACGTTCATCATTAAATAAGGGATGTCCAATATATTTAAAATGAGCACGAATCTGATGTGTTCTACCGGTTTCTAATTTACATTCTACCAGCGTAACATAACTAAATCTCTCAATTACTTTGTAATGCGTTATGGCATGTTTCCCAAAATCTCCTTCCGGAAAAACATCCATTTGCAATCTGTTCTTTAAACTTCTACCAATATTACCTTCAATGGTGCCTTCTTCATTTTCTATATTTCCCCAAACCAGTGCATAATACAATCTTTTGGTTGTTCGTTCAAAAAACTGATTGGCTAGATTTGCCATTGAAAATTCAGTTTTAGCAACAACCAATAATCCGCTGGTATCTTTATCAATTCTATGAACCAAACCAGGGCGTTCATTACTATTTTTTGGTAAATTTTCAAAATGAAATATGAGGGCATTTACTAAAGTTCCACTATAATTTCCATGTCCGGGATGCACAACCATACCGGCAGGTTTATTTAGAACGATCACCTCATCATCTTCATAAATAATATCAATAGGAATATCTTCGGCAATCAATAAATTTTCATGAGGAGGATGTGATAAAACAACACGTACAATATTATGTGGTTTTACTTTGTAATTGGCTTTTACAACCTGATCATTAACCAATACATTACCAGCTTTTATAGCTTGTTGAATCTTATTACGCGTAGCATTTTCAATAAAATTCATTAAAAATTTATCAACACGTAAGGGTTCCTGACCCTCAGCAGCTGTAAATTTATAATGTTCATAAAGTTCGTCGTTATTTATTTCTTCAGTAGTTTCATCCATTAGGAACTATTTCTAATTTAACAATACTATCCATCTGTTTACCCTCTAAACCATCTCCCAAAACCAAATCAATAATCGAATTTTTAGATATTTTTTTACCGTATACCTTACACCTTACACCTTACACCCTATACCAGAGCCGGAGGCTCCATACCCTATACCAGAGCCGGAGGCTCCACACCCTATACCCTTCTAACTTCTTGCCATTTCTTCAATCCCTGTTTTCCTGAAAATCGATTTCAAGAAATCGTTTAGATCGAGAACATCTTTTTGTGCGGTCTGATGAACCTGCTTCAAATCAAGTTTGACATATTCGTGGACTATGAGATTCCTGAATCCTACGGCTGCTACCATCTTTTCCGTAACGGTTTTATTCAGATACCCGTTTTCCTCCAAGGTGTAGAACATCTCATTTGTACTGCCCGGAATACCCAGGTCTTCATCACTTATAATATGTGCG
>DAOUPQ010000075.1 GCA_030626085.1 Flavobacteriia bacterium | reverse complement strand
TGTTGATAAAGCTGTAAAAGCTGCTAGAAATGCTTTTAAAAGCTGGTCGAAAATTGAACCTAAAGAAAGAGGTAAATTTTTAAGTGGAGATTATCAATATGTATATGATGAAATTGTTGCGGTTAAAGAAGCTTGTGGCAAGGCTCATTTAAAAGTTATCTTAGAAACAGGTGAATTAGAAACTTTAGATAATGTTAGAAAAGCTAGCGAAATAGCTATCCAAGCCGGAGCAGATTTTATAAAGACATCTACTGGCAAAATTCAACCGGCAGCAACTTTACCTGTAACATACGTAATGCTAGACACAATAAAAGATCATTTTATTAAAACGGGTAAAATGATTGGAATGAAACCTGCAGGTGGAATTTCAAATTCTAAAACTGCTTTTCAATATCTTATAATGCTAAATGAAGTTTTAGGTGAAAAATGGATGAATAATAAATATTTTCGTTTTGGTGCCAGTAGCTTGGTAAATGATATTTTAATGCAATTAGTAAAATCTGAAACAGGATTTTATCAATCTGCAAATTATTTTTCAAAAGATTAATTATGGTACAAAAAAATAAAACTTTTAAAGCATCATGGTCATATGACCCAGCACCGGAAAGTACAGATCATATTCAAATCAAAAAAAGGTATGATCTTTATATCGATGGAAAATTTGTAAAACCTGAAAATAGAAAATATTTTGAAACCCACAATCCGGCTAATGACGAAATAATTGCAGAAGTTGCTTTAGCAGAAAAAGAAGATGTTGATAAAGCAGTAAAAGCTGCTAGGAATGCTTTTAAAAGTTGGTCGAAAATTGAACCTAAAGAAAGAGGTAAATATATTTATAGAATTGCCAGATTAATTCAGGAAAGATCCAAAGAATTTGCGGTAATTGAAAGTTTAGATGGTGGAAAGCCAATACGTGAATCACGTGATATAGATATACCTTTAGCTGCCAATCACTTTTTTTATTACGCAGGCTGGGCTGATAAATTGGCTTATGCATTTCCAAACAGAAATCCAAAACCCCTTGGCGTAGTCGGACAAATTATTCCATGGAATTTTCCTTTATTGATGGTAGCATGGAAATTAGCTCCAGCATTAGCTACCGGAAATACTGTAGTTTTAAAACCTGCTGAAACCACACCTCTAACTGCTTTAAAATTAGCCGAAATAATTCGCGATAGCGGTTTGCCAAAAGGCGTAGTAAATATAATAACAGGTGCAGGTAAAACCGGTGCAGAAATTGTTAACCACCCTGATATTGATAAAATATCTTTTACCGGATCTACAGCAGTTGGAAAATACATACAAAAAGCTGTTACTGGAACCCACAAAAAAATCACCCTTGAATTAGGCGGTAAAAGTGCTAATATTATTTTTGAAGATGCTGCAATTGATCAAGCTGTAGAAGGTATTATAGATGCTATATTTTTTAATCAAGGTCATGTTTGCTGTGCTGGTTCAAGACTTTTTATTCAGGAATCAGTTGCTGATGTTGTTATACAAAAATTAAAGGATAGAATGGCAACTTTAATTGTAGGCGATCCGCTAGACAAAAATACTGATATAGGTGCCATCAATTCAAAAAGACAATTAAAAACTATAGAAAATTATATAAAAATTGGATTAAATGAAGGTGGAGAAATATATCAAACTGATTGTGAATTACCTAAAAAAGGAAATTGGTGCGCTCCAACCTTGTTTTTAAATTTATCTCAATCTCATACTATTGTTCAAGAAGAAATATTTGGTCCGGTATTAGCTATTCAAACTTTTAGAACTATTCAGGAAGTCATTGAAAAAGCCAATAATACACCTTACGGATTAGCAGCAGGTGTTTGGACCCAAAAAGGAGCAAAATTATTTCATTTATCTCAAAAACTTAAAGCAGGTGTGATCTGGGGAAATACTTTTAATAAATTTGATGCAACTTCTCCTTTTGGAGGTTATAAAGAAAGTGGTTTTGGACGTGAAGGAGGTTTGCACGGATTAAAACCTTATGTGAAATTCGAATGACAAAAACATTAAGCTTAAGGCATTGAAATTCATATTTTAATAATTAAATTTTTAATAAAAATCCATGTCAAGATTGAATATTAACAAAACATACAAATTATATATAGGAGGTAAATTTCCGAGAACTGAATCCAGTAGATATTATCCTATCACAAATATTAAAGGAGATCTTATTGCAAATATGTGTCTGGCTTCTAGAAAGGATTTTAGAAATGCAGTTGTTATTGCCAGAAAAGTACAAGAATCATGGGCGAGTACTTCAGCCCTAAACAAAGGACAAATCTTATATAGAATTGCTGAAATACTTGAGGGTAGAAAAGAGCAATTTATCGAAGAATTAGTTTTACAAGGAATTAGAAGAAATACAGCTCAAAATGAAGTGGAAATTTCTATTGACAGATTGGTTTATTATGCCGGTTGGAGTGATAAGTATCAACAATTTTTCAGCTCTGTGAATCCCGTTAATAGTGCACATTTTAATTTTACCAACCTGGAACCTACCGGTGTTGTTTCAATTATTGCACCTGAAAATCAAGGTTTATTAGGTCTTATATCAGTTATTGCTCCAGCAATAGTTGGCGGTAATACAGTTATTGTTTTAGCAAGCGAAAATATTCCGCTTTCAGCCATTTCCTTTGCTGAAGTTTTAAATTCATCTGATGTACCGGGTGGTGTTGTAAATATCCTTACCGGGAAGAGAGAAGAATTATTATCTCACATGGCTTCTCATATGGATGTTAATGCAATCATCTATTGTGGAACAGATCAAAAAGACATCAAAACAATTAGTGAACTTGCCAGTAACAATGTAAAAAGAACTATTTTTCATAAAAAAAATGATTGGCTAAATAACAATAATGAATCACCTTACTTTATTGAAAAAACACAAGAAGCTAAAACTACCTGGCATCCTGTAAAAGTATAGTTAGATGCTTAAATCAACAAAAAATTGTTTTTATATTCAAATTCAAATATTTAAAAATATAATTTTATGAATGATCAAGATTATTTTGCTCATGAAACAGCCGTTATTGATGATAATTGTATCATAGGAAAAGGAACAAAAATTTGGCATTTTAGTCATATCATGTCTGATTGCAAAATAGAGGAAGGTTGTAATATCGGACAAAATGTTGTTGTGTCTCCTCAGGTTGTTTTAGGAAAAAATGTGAAAGTACAGAATAATGTTTCAATTTATACAGGTGTTATTTGTGAAGATGATGTTTTCTTAGGACCATCTATGGTGTTCACCAATGTAATTAATCCGAGAAGTGCTGTAAATCGTAAAGAAGAATATATGCAAACTATAGTTAAAAAAGGAGCCAGCATTGGTGCTAATGCAACCATAGTTTGTGGAAATGATATTGGTGAATTTTCATTTATAGGTGCTGGAGCAGTTGTTGTGAAAGAAGTTAAGCCTTACGCTTTAGTTGTTGGAAATCCTTCAAAACAAATTGGTTGGATAAGTGAATATGGTCAAAGATTAAAATTTGATGAAAAAGGAGAAGCCATTTGTTCTGAAAGCAAAGAAAAATATTTTTTAAATAATGGCTTTGTAAAAAAAATCGGTTAATTTTGTAAACTATTTTTACATAATTCCTTAATATAATCATTGTCTCTACAACATGAATTATTAACAGATGAGAAAAATACTACTATTAATTATTGTTATCTTCATTTCTTTAAATATAAATGCTCAAGTTGAAAAACCTCCTATATACCCCGGCTGTGAAAATATTGATATTAAGCAAATAGAAAAGTGTTTTTTTAATAAATTAGAATATAATGTTCATCAAAATTTTAAGACCCCTCAAAACGTAAAAGATGATCGTTTTCAAGGAAAAATAAGTATTCTGTTTTCAGTAACAGATAAAGGTATATTTGAAGTAATATATGTGAAATCTGCTTATAAAGAATTAAAAGAAGAAGCTTTAAGGGTTTTTTCTGAACTACCTAATGTAATTCCTGCTAATTACGATGGAAGATCTGTTGATAAGCGCTATGCACTACCTATAAATATACCTATTGAACCATACGAAGAACTTGAAATCTCTCAATATATTGCACCTCCTGTTGTAGCTACGATAATTGAACCAGAAGTAATCGTAAAAGAAGAAATTATTATTGAAGATATTATAACTTTGGTGGATAATGATACATTATTTCCCGAATTCTATAGCGAATTAAACATTCCACTCACACATCAGGAATACGATGAAATAATATATTATCTCGATAAAGGCGAAAATACACATACTGCTTTTAAACCATTTTTATACAATGAGGTAAGACCTCACGTTGATTTAAATGCTAAAAGAAGTGCAATTTTAAAAGATAAAAATACATGGGCGGGCAGAAAATTATTCAATGAACATTTATTTTTGATCAAAGGAAAAAATTACTGGTTTACCGTGAATCCTACTTTTGACTTACAAATTGGCAAAGATAATTCTGATATCGATTTTACTTATAACAACACAAGAGCTTTTCAAATTCAGGGGGCTTTAGGTAAAAAATTTAGTTTTTCAAGTTCTTATTATGAAAGTCAGGGAAGATTTGCCCAATATGTAAATAATACTACTCGCCAATATGGTGCTATAATTGGCGCTAGTGCTGTTGTTCCCGGAAGAGGAAAAGCCAAAGGATTTAAAGAAGGTGGTTTTGATTATCCTGTAGCAGAAGCTTATTTGAGTTATACGCCTAATAATTTTTTTAATTTTCAATTTGGTAATGGTAAGAATTTTATAGGTGATGGTTATCGAACATTCTTTTTATCAGATGTTGCCTCACCCTACCCCTATTTTAAGATCAGTACAAAATTCTGGAAAATTAAATATACCAACTTATGGATGTGGATGGATGATATAAGACGAACTTCTTCTGATGATGGAACGAATTTACGCAAATTTGTCGCTATGCATCATTTAAGTTGGAATATAACAGATAAATTTAATTTAGGCTTATTCGAAGCAGTCATTACCAATGAAAATAGCTATCCAAATGGATTTGATATTTCATTTTTTAATCCTATAATTTTTTACAGAGCAGTTGAATTTTCAAACGGGGGCGATTTTAGTGGGAATGTACAAGTAGGTTTGAATATGAAATATAAAATAAATGATCAAATTTCAATCTATAACCAATTCTTAGTAGATGAACTGACTGTTAGTAGAGTTTTTGATGGCAGTGGATATATTGGTAACAAATTTGCTATTCAACTAGGTGCTAAGTATTACAATGCCTTTAAAATTGATAATTTGATGTTACAGGGTGAATTTAACTGGGCAAGACCATACACTTTTTCTCATGCTGAAACAACCCTAAACTCCGGTCATTATAATCAACCCATTTCTCACATGTGGGGTGCTAATTTTTGGGAATTTGTTGGTATCACCAGATATTCAAAAAATCGTTGGTTTGCCAATGCAAAAATAATAATTGGTGAAAAAGGTTACGATTTTCAAAATTCTGATATTAATTATGGAGGTGATATCTATCGCTCTTATAATGATGGAACTTCTGAGACAGGAAACGAAGTAGGACAAGGAAATACTACAAAGATTTTTATAGGTGATATCCAAGCTGGATGGATACTAAATCCCGCTACTAATTTACAGATTTTTGGTGGTTTTACTTATCGAAGTTTTTCACCATATCAAACCAGTAGTAATTTTAATGAAGACAACACAACCTGGTTTACTATTGGATTAAGATCAAGTTTATTTAATTGGTATTTTGATAATTAAAAATAAAAGCCTATTCCTCCTTTAACAGCAAAATTAGTTGCATTTGGAACATCTCTATAATTTCCTCTAAAAGAAAGATCAATTCTTAAAAGCTTAAATATATTGCCTACACCCACATGGTATTCCCAGTACAATCTATCAGGTGCTACATAATCAACACTAGAAGCATTAATGGCTTTATTCTCATCCGAAATTGAGCCTGCTACACCCCTAATCCCAATAATTTCTCGTAATTGGAATTTTCTTAAAAGTGGAATCTTTGAAAATAATCTTCCATTAAAATTATGCTCTAAATGTAGAGATGTATATTGATTGGTTACAAATTCATAATAATCTAATAAATCAAAAATTCTTCGAGCTGTAACATAAGTTTGATTTCCCGGAACTACATTTAATAATAGTAAAGGAACTGTATTGAACGTTTTACCCATTTCAAAATACAATTTAGATTTTCCAATAAGACCCAATTGTAATGGTTGTTCATAGTAAAATTGTAACTTATGATAATCAAAATTACTATCAAAAACATCTTTTAATCCTTTGGTATAACTTAAATAAAATGTGGGAAATCTTCCTTGTCTGTTGCCTCCTTGGTCAACTCCTAATCCCCAGGGCTTACGACCGGGTGTATATTTAAAAGCAATACTTAATTCGGTTTGTTTTACCTCAGATTGTATATTGCCATCCTCATCATAATAATCAACGCTAAACACTTCTGTATTAGCAGATTTTAATGTTTTAAAAGTTGATCCTACCCTTATCTCAAGATTTTTTAAAGGTTCAATTGATAATTTAGCATTTTTTATATGAACATCAGAAAGTTTTTCATTATCTCCCCTTGTAAATATTGATGTAGTATTAAAATTTCTTTCCAAAACATCATTTGATGTCGTCATACTTACCCCTAATTGTTCTATATCACGCCGGTTTCCTAACGAAACTATTATTCTATTTCTTTTTGTAAGTAACCATTTCCCTTCAACTCCATATTTAAATTTCTTGTCTTTAAAACCATAAGCTACAAATCCATTTACACGCCAGGGATCTGATTTTGTAAAATAAGTTCTTCCTCCTAATCTCAATCTCAATCCTTCAACATCATTATAACCAATCGTTGAAAAAATAGGACCCCAATCAAAACCATTCATAAAATTCCAATACCCAGAAGTTAAAATTTCTGAAATATCTGTCAATTCTTTAAAACGTCTAACTGTTTGTAATGTATCCAACATTTCATAAATACCAACCTCATCTTTATTTAACCTTTCTAGTCGATTTTGATTCCAATAATCATCTGGTTTGTTATAAACTTCTTCACTTTGGCTTACATCTGGTTTATAAAATTCACTTGGTCGCTTAACATTAAACACGTGATTATCATAAAGCGTAGTTCTTTTTCCATAAACACCTTTAGATAGATCTTTATTATTCAGTGAAAAATCACTCATAAAATGATCTCTTTTTAATAAAAATACACTATCATTTATTACCTCAAATTCTTGTTCAATATAAATATCTTTTACCCAATTTATGTTGGCACTTTTACTTGCATCCATTTGAATTTCCTTTATAGCAAATGTTGTGTCATTTACCCAAAAATCTCCTTTAAAAGTTAATTCATTTTTACGTCGAGGATAGAAAATAATATTAAAGCACCATTTATTGTCAATAAAAGCACTATCGGCCAGAGCATAATTATAAAATTGCGGACCCAATTTTGAAAGCGGACTTGTAAAACTTTTATTAAAAAATTTAATATAATTATCATAGATATCATACTCTACATACAATTGCTTTACAAATGCTATAAGTCCTTGATTATCCTGAAAACCTGAATTTTTATTTGCAATTAGCTTTTCATTTATTTTTTTTGGCAACGTATTTTTTCCAAATATTTTGTAAACAGATTCATTTATAAAAATTGGTAAATAAGCCTTTCCCGTAACTGTCGAAGTATCAATATGGTCAAAAACAAACTCCATTCCGTTAAAAACTTTGTTATTTTTTAGTTTTTCATCAATATTATTTAAATCAAATTCAATCTTTTCATATTTATCTAACTCATATTGATTGTATAAATAAAGTCCATTTTTTCTTTTCTTGCTCCAAATCTTTTTTAGGATAGCTATAGCCGGATTACCTTTATTTTTAATTCTACCAGAATAAACTGTTACTTCTTTTAGCGTTCCAAAATCTTCTTTTAAAGTAATTGTTAAATTATAATTTTGCCTTTTTAATGGAATTATTTTACTTTTATAACCCAAAAAGGAAACTACTAAATTTTGATAAAAAGTATCTGATTGTATATAAAATTTGCCATTCTCATCAGATACTACACCAATAATAGAACCTTGAAAGATCACATTTGCAAAAGATATGGGTTGCTTATCTTCCCCAATAACAACACCGCTAACTTTAACTTGTGCACTTAAGTTAAAAAGCGTAAAAAATACTATTAAAGGAACTATCTGTTTATTGAGCATATGATAACAAAAAAAACCTTTCTTTATTGAAAGGAAAATTATTAATTGAAATTAATTATTTTTGATTTAATTGCACTTTTATATTTTTAAAAATTACTACATATATAATACTTTCTTAACAGCCTTTACAACGTCATTCGCATTAGGTAACCATTCTTTTAATAGGACAGGTGAAAAAGGAGCGGGTGTATCAGCAGTTGTAATTCTTTGAATTGGAGCATCTAAATAATCAAATACGTTTTCTTGCACTTGATATGTAATTTCACTTGAAACACTTGCAAAAGGCCATGCTTCTTCAAGAATTACCAAACGGTTTGTTTTTTTTACAGAATTAAAAATTGTATCAAAATCCATTGGCCTCACAGTACGTAGATCAATTATTTCAACAGAAATACCTTCTTTATCTAAAATATCAGCTGCTTTAAAAGCTTCTTTTATTATTTTACCAAATGAAACGACTGTAACATCTGTCCCTTCTTTTTTTACA
>DAOUPQ010000008.1 GCA_030626085.1 Flavobacteriia bacterium | reverse complement strand
TATTAATAAATCCACAGAAGCCTTCTGAACAGCAATCTTTAAACAATAAAAGCCTTAAATTAACCCGTTAGTTTTTCGTTTTGATTATTCAAATCTCACTATTCATAAGGCTTCTGTGGATTTATTAATAATCTAACTCAGGTTATAAGGATAAAATCTATATTTGTTTTTACAAAATGAGTTATGTTTTAAAAGATATCCTAACCTGAAGATATATGAAAATAATTATTCAATTGCTCGTATTACTACTTTTTACAGCTTGCAACTTTCAAAATAATAAGAAGGATCATGAATTGTGGATCATATCTTCTCCCTCCGGTAGTGAATTTACTAAAATTAATAAAGATGGCAAAACAATCATCCCTAATGGACGGTTTATTACACCCGTAGGAAAAAGCATTGTTACCGCACCTCACCCATTTGGTTTAACTTTAAGTCATGATGGTAACGTTGCTGTTACCGCTAATTCAGGCACCAGTCCATTATCCATTACTATTATTCGCAATATTTTATCTCAAAATCCTGAAGTGCAGCAAATTCCTCCCGGATCATCAACCGATAAAGGAGTGTTGGCTTCTGTATTTATGGGGCTTGCCATTTCACCGGATAATCAAACTGTGTATGTGGCAGGTGGACAGGAAAATAAAATATACCTGTTTGATATTAAAACAGGTGTAAAGAAAGATTCGATAGATTGTTCATTTGTTTCGGATAAATTTGATTATTCACATGGCTATATTGGCGATATGAAATTATCAAAAGATGGAAAAACACTTTATGCCGTTGATCAGATTGGTTTTAGAATGATAATTATTGACACCAAATCAAAAAAACTTAAGCATTCTGTACCGGTTGGCAGGTATCCTTTTGGTATTCAACTATCTCCTGATGAGAAAAAAGCCTATGTGGCTAATGTTGGAATGTTTGAGTATTCACGTATCACGACAAATAAAGGCAAGTCTAAATCGATTGACTATCCGGCATTTGCTTATGGTTCTAAAGAGATGATTGAAGGGATAGAAAATGATACCATAAAAATTTCCGGTTTAGGTGATCTGAATGCAATTGAAGCTTTCTCGGTATTTGCAATTGATCTTAAGGATTCTGAAAAGCCTGAAGTGATCGCTAAAATTAAAACGGGTCATTTGGTAGGTTCAATGATCGAAGGAATTCCTGCAGTTGGAGGATCTAGTCCAAATTCAATTGTCGCTACTGATGAATTTGTATTTGTCAGTAATGGCACCAATGATAATATTTCTGTTATTTCTATTGAAAAGGATACGGTAATTCAAACAATTTATCTTAAGCCTGATAGGCGAGTTAAGCAGTTTAGAGGTGTTATACCATTTGGTTTGGCATTGAGTCCTGATAATAAAAGACTCTATGTGGCTGAGTCCGGAATTAATGCAGTTGCTGTTATCAATGTATCAGACTTTAAAGTGTTGGGGCATATTCCAACGGGTTGGTTTCCTTCAAAAATTGAAGTAAGTAGTGATGGTAAAAAATTAATTATTGCAAATGCCAAGGGTTATGGAAGTGGGCCAAACGGGGGAGCAGCATTTGAAAAAAAAGCTGAAGGTAGTTATATAGGTTCTTTAATGAAAGGTACCGTTCAGATTGTTGATATTCCGCAAGACGGTCAGCTCAAAAAAATGACAGAACAGGTTATTTCCAATAATTTTAAATTTACAAAGGCTGATGATCCTGTGTTTCATCAAAGGGAAAATAATCCTATTCCATTATTTCCTGGAGAGAAAGAAAGTCCCATTAAACACATTGTATTTATATCAAAAGAGAATAGAACCTACGATGAAATATTTGGTCAATTAAAAAAAGGTAACGGAGATCCAACCATTTCGCGTTATGGGATGAATGCATCATTTTTTAATAGTAAAAAAACAGATTCTATTTCAAATATAACTGTTATGCCAAATCATTTGGCTATTGCCGAACAGTTTGCTTTTTCAGACAATTTTTATGTAGATTCAGATGTTTCTGCTGATGGTCATCGCTGGCTGGTTAATACTTATCCCAATGAATGGTGCGAAACATCAACTGCGGCCAGTTATGGTGGTAACAGAAGTTATAGGGATGATTCAAAAGCACCGGGTGTTTTCGCTATGAATGGAGCGGCAGGCGCTATTTATCCCGAAGATTATAATGAGGCAGGATCTATGTGGGATCATTTGGAACGTCATAAAGCGACTTTTTACAATTTTGGTTTTAGTATTATGTTTGAACCGGCACTTTATAAAGAAAAATATAAATATACCGGTGTTCATCAGTACATCAATTACCCTATGCCGCAGCCTCTTTTTGAACGAACTTCAAAAATGTATCCTACCTATAATATGGCGATTCCTGATCAGTTCAGGATCGATCAATTTATTAAAGAATTTGATACAAAATGGATGCAAGATGATGACACCATGCCTGAGTTTATAACAGTTATTATTCCAAATGACCATGGAGCCGGTGACCGCCCTGAAGCAGGTTATCCTTTTAGGGAAAGTTATATGGCGGATAATGATCTGGCTGTTGGCCGAATTGTTGAATATTTATCGCATACACCTTATTGGAAAAATATGTTAATTGTGATCACTGAAGATGATGCACAAAACGGAGTAGATCATATTGA
This sequence comes from Flavobacteriia bacterium, assembly GCA_030626085.1. Classification (GTDB taxonomy): domain Bacteria; phylum Bacteroidota; class Bacteroidia; order Flavobacteriales; family Flavobacteriaceae; genus Namhaeicola. The sequence continues at coordinate 16,776 of DAOUPQ010000008.1, read as the reverse complement.
TGCTCATCGAAGTATATTAATGATAATTTCTCCCTGGGTAAAAAGAGATTATGCCAGTCATGTTCATTATAGTTTTGGTAGTTTATTTAAATCTTTCTGGAATATTTTGGGTTTGCCATATTTAAATCAATATGATGCTGCCGCAAACGATCTTTCGGATTTCTTTACCGATACTCCCAATTATAAACCTTATAATGCATTACCGGTAAATAAACATGTTTTTGACCCTCAAAAAGCACTCGATCCATTTGATGAAACATTCGATTGGAAAGCAGTTGAAGAATCTCCTCAAATAGATAATATGGAAGATATGATACGAGAGAGCAAAGAACAAGATGAATATCGTTTAGAAAATAGGGAGAAAAAAAATAATTAAAATCTATATCTTGCAAGGTTTTACAGCCGTGTAGATCTGGATTTCAATAAGTTAAAACAATTCTACTAATTTTAAATGATCGTATTTATCTATATGTTATTCAGAATAATAAATAAATATCATATAATTTTCATGAATAAAGCGGGTAAATTGATCATAAGAAGTTTACTAACTATTTATGTTTTTGAGACTGTTGAATTTTAGGCTAAATATTTTAGTGATAAAACTTGATATTTAGATGTTTTTTTAGTTTTAATAAGTATATTTGAACCGCTTTTTTTAATAATATAAAATTTTAAATATGAAAAATATAGTAACATTTTTATTTTTAGGAATAACATTTTTTCTAATGAGCTGTCAATCTGAAAGCAGAATTAAAAAGTCAGAAGTTGAGCAAAAATTTGTTGATGAACAAACAATTTATCTGATTAATGGAGAAAGAATAAACGGTATTGTTTTTGAAAATTATAAAGATGGTCAATTGAAGCATGAATGGAGCATTAAAGATGGGGTAGAAGAAGGATTTTATAAGCATTATTATGAGAATGATCAATTGAATCAAAAGATACACTTTAAAAATGGTTTAAGAGACGGGCTTTATGAGAAGTATTACGAAAATGGTAAATTAGAAGTTAAATCGAGTTTTAAAGATAATTTAAAAGATGGGAAATATGAAACCTATTATGAAAATGGCATATTGTGGAAAAAAGGAAAATATAAAAAAGGTAAGTTAGATGGAGTTATTGAAGAATATGATGAAAAAGGTGAGTTAAAAACCAAATTGGTTTACGACAATGGTAAGATGGTTTAATCTGTTCTTCTAAGGTCAACTTTTGAAAAATCCTTTGAACTTATAATATTTAACACTACAAACTATCAATTTTATATTGGTGGTTTTTATATTAATAAACAACGTTTTAAGTATGTAAACATTCATATTTAAATTAGTAATCCTTTGTATTACAAGATAATAATATATATTTGCATCTGTTTACTAAATAAAAAAGGGTTTAAAACTTAGTAAAATGAAAAAAGGGGTCGTATTAATGTTGGTTATTGGAATGTCAATTACTCAATTGTATTCTCAATTAAAAGTAAATGTTTCTGATATTGAAAAGAGAGATGAAAATGGAAACACTTTAATTTATTCAAATGGAAAAAAATTAAATGGTGTTGTATATGAAAACTATGTTATCACAAAATTATATTACTATGTTGAAGACGGCAAAAAAGAAGGGCCTTATGAGCTGTATTATGAAAATGGTCAGTTAAGAAGAAAAACTGTTTTTAAAAATGATAAGATAAATGGGCCTTATCAGGAGTATTATGAAAATGGCCAGTTAAAAATTGAGACATCGTTTAAAGATGGAAAATACAATGGTCCTTTAGAAACTTATTATCAAAATGGTCAACTTCAGGGTAAAGGTACTTTAGTCAATGGTGAGTATGATGGTATTTTAAAGAAATATTATGAAAATGGTCAATTAAAAAGAGAGATCACCTTTGTAAATGGTAAACAAAACGGACCATACGAGGGATATTATGAAAATGGTCAGTTAAGAATCAAAACAGCCTATGTTAACGGTATAAAAAACGGTCCGATAGAGCAATATTTTGAAAATGGAAACTTATATGTTAAAACAACTTATAAAGATGGTTTGGAAGATGGCTTGTATGAAAAATTTTTTGAAAATGGACAGTTAGAGCTTAAAGCTAACTATAAAAATGGTAGAGAAATAGGCGACTATGTTTCCTATAATGAAGACGGTAAGTTAAAATTTAAAAGAACTATGGTAGAGAGTAATTAGGGTTAAACCTATTAGTTTCTGCTTTCGGTTTTTTTAACACTCAATCTTTTTTATAAAAAATGATAAGGTAAAAGCATGGCATTTTACTTATGATTATCTACACAAAAAAATTCCTTTTACATTTATAACCTATCATTTTATAGGTTTATACAATAAGTAATCGTAAAATCTGTTTATGATATTGCACGATATTTCAATTTGAGACTATTATTTAATTTATAATTTCTACATTATGAAACGAGTTATAGTTGATTATCATAATTTAACCCGCGATATTTTGAGATTGATAAGAAATAAATATCCCGAAGGTTACACAGAATCTGATATGATTGTTTTTAAGAATACTAAGAACGAAACAATAAAAGCCATTGAAGTTGCTACTAAAAATGAGGATTATCTAGTAAAAATTACTAAGCATTTATCCATTCAATTAGAAGATATAAATGAAATTGATGGGATAAGTTTTAATGATAATTTGATATTTGAATAAATTATTCAGTAATAGGAATTATCAATAATGGAATATTAGTATTCTCTAAGATACCACCGGCAACACTACCTTTTAAAATTCTTTGCAAGAAGCCTTGTTTTTTATGCCCAATGATGAGCAGATCAGCTTGTAATTTATCGCATTCTTCAATAATTAAAGAAACCGTTGCGCCTTGAATTAATAAACCGGTAGCTTCAATACCCTTTTGTTTGGCTTTTTTTGTTAGATCTTCTATAAGTTTATTTTCCATTAACAAAGTTTTAGCTCTGTCATCACGAACACTTTGCGGACCTGCTTTATAGCTTACAAAATCAGGATCAGGAGCTGAAGCGTGAATGATCCAGATTTTTGCATCATATTTTTTAGCAATTTCTATTGCTTTATTTACTAATAATTCTTCATTCTTATGAATATCAATGGCAACGATAATGTTTTTCATGTCAAAAAATCTTTTTGTTAAGATAATGATTTTTTATCATTTTCACGTTTTATTAATCTCCTAATTGTTTGATTTTAAATCGATCAATTTCAGCAGGCGTATGTTCATTTTTCATTATAGTTTCTATTTTTGACACAATATCCTGATTTTGATCTGAAACATCATTTGTTTCTGCAATGTTATCTTTAAGGTTATACAATTCGATCTTCATATTTCCTTTAAAAATATTTTTTCTGATACCTTTCCAATCACCCATTCTTACCGCTTGTTGCCCATGATAGCTAGGAAACTCCCAGTATAAAAATTCATGTTGTACCTGTTCTTTACTGCTTAATAAAGTGGGCAAGAAACTTATGCCATCTACATCCTTTGGTGTTTTAACTTTAATTAACTCACTAAATGTTGGTAAGATATCCCAAAAGGCTGAAATATGATCAGATTTACTACCAGATTTTATTTTATTTGGCCAACTGGCAATCATAGGAACTCTTATACCTCCTTCGTAAGTAAAACCTTTTGTTCTGCCATAATTATTTGCAAAAGGTTTGGCGCTATCAAAATAATCAGCATCCACGCCACCCGTATATGTAGGACCGTTGTCACTTGTAAAAATGATCAGGGTATTTTCATAGATTCCCAGTTCTTTCAATTTTGCTATTATTTCACCAACCTGATCATCTAAATAACTGATCATCCCGGCATACGCTGCATGAGGATAACGATTTGGAAAATATGCTTTTCCATTATATGGTTTTTCATCACCAAGTAGTTTTACATATCTATCAACATATTCTTGTGGTACCTGAAGAGGTAAGTGGGGTAGCGGTGAAGCATAGTACATAAAAAAAGGCTGATCTTTATTTTCAGTAATAAAATTAATCACTTCTTTCTGCATCAATGCTGGGGCGTAATCTTTCTGATCATATTTTTTATAACTTTCCAAAGCCATAGTATCTGCTTCTTTGTCCAATCTGGTTCCAGGTGCTATAATTTCATTATCCAGCCAGACTTTTTCTTCATTTTTCCATAAGTGTTTTGGATATAGTTGATGTGCCTGACGTTGACAATTATAACCATAAAAAAAATCAAATCCATTTTTATTGGGAATACCATCCGTTAATGGTGCTCCGAGACCCCATTTACCAACTAAGGCAGTTTTGTATCCTGCCTTTTGTAATATTTCACCTAAGGTTACTGTATTATTTGAAATTGGCCGTTGTCCCTCTAAATTGGGATCATTAACAGCTTTTTCATAGTTCCACACATCACCTCGAGAATCCCATTCATCATTTCCCCTTATTTGAGCATGTCCGGCATGCTTACCGGTTAATAACATGTATCTTGAAGGAGCACAAACCGGTGCACCGGAATAATGTTGGGTAAATAACATTCCTTTTGCAGCCAGTTTATCAATGTTTGGAGTTTGAATTTTTTTTTGTCCATAAACTCCTAACTCCCCATATCCAAGATCATCTGCCAGGATATAGATAATATTAGGTTTTGTTTCTTCAATTTTGTTTTGCTTTTGACAACCGGTCAAATGACCAACTAGGATGATCAGTAAAAGGAAATATTTTATTTTCATGTTTAAGTTATTGTTAATGAAATTCATTTTTGAAAGATCTCCACCAAACGAAAGGTTTATAAATGCAAATTTAAGTTAATGTTCTTACCTGGTTAGGTAGATGCTAAAATATGTTTTTTTCTAATTATATTGGTTTATGATGCAGAATATTTGATATTTAGATCCTCAAATTCAAAAACAAGCAAATTTCAGATCTTAAGCATAATTTAATAGTTAAAACTTTCAAAATAGAAGATATCTTCTATTTGCAAAAAATTTCGTAACTTAATGCTTTCAATTTTACGATCGATCTAAAAAAAATCTATCATGTTAATAGGTGAAGATTTTTATAAAATTTGTTTTGATACTTTATTAGAAGGTATTTGTTTTACTGATAATAGAGGTACCATTATAATGAATAATGCCCCTTTTGAAGAAATATTTGGTTATGATCAAGGAGAATTGGAACAAAAGAATATTGCTTTTTTAATTCCTGAAGAATTTCGTAAAACACATCTCAAACATTTAATTTCTTATTATAAAAATCCACAAAAATTTAAAAAAGGAAAAGGAAGAGATTTTTTTGGTTTGCATAAAAACGGTAAAATTATTCATGTAGAGATTGGACTGAGTTATTTTGATTATAAAGGGAAAACCTATGTTAAGGCTTTAATAACAGATATTAGTTATAGAAAGAATGAAGAGATCAAAATAAAAATGTTGAACTTAAAACTTAAAAAGGAAGTTAAAAGACAAACTAAAGAACTAACGGGAGCAGTTAAAGAATTAAAAAAATCGAATAAAAGATTAAAAAAAGAAATTCAAAAAACTATTAAAGCAGAAAATAGAGCCAATATTGCTTATAAAAAAGAGAAAGAACTCAATTTATTGCAAACCAAATTTTTATCATTAGCATCGCATGAATTTAAAACACCACTGAGCGGAATTTTAACTTCAGTAACTTTAATTAATAAATATAATGAAACGTATAAAAGCAAAAATATTAATAATCATATACAAACTATAAAAAAACTTGTATATCAACTCAATTCAATTTTGGATGATTTTCTATTTTTAGAAAAAACTGAAACCAAAAAAATTGACTATCAGTTTACCACTTTTCAATTTTGTGACCTTTTTAGAAATATCATTAAAAATTCACAATCAGTTTTAAAAAAAGGACAAAAGATAGAATTCAAACCCTGTAAAAATAATATTATAGTATTTCAAGATGAAAAGATTGTTGAGATCATTTTTAGAAATATTTTGTACAATGCCATTAAATACTCTCCGGTAAATTCAACTGTAAAAATTGAGATTCACACCAATAAATATGTTACTGTAAAGGTTGAAGATAATGGTATCGGTATTCCTATGGATGATCAAAAATTAATTTTCAAACGATTTTTTAGAGCTAAAAACGCATTGCATTTTCAAGGAGCAGGTATAGGATTAAATATTGTAAAACACCATATTGAAGCTCTTGGAGGATCGATTAGTTTTAAAAGTATTGAAAATAAACAAACAACATTTACAATAAGATTGCCTATAAAAATGGAACAACGACTTAATAATTAGAAGAAGGATCAATTTTTAAATTCTGTTCAAGTGAAAAAAAAGATACTACTTATTGAAGATGACGCTATTGTAAGAGATAATACTGCCGAAATATTAACATTGGCAAGTTATTTTGTAATCACTGCAAAAAATGGCAAAGAAGGAATTGAAAAAGCCATTATTCATAAACCTGATCTAATTATTTGTGATATTTTAATGCCCGAATTAAATGGTTATGGTGTGTTGCAAATTGTTTTAAGAAATAAAGAATTACAAAGAACGCCATTTATTTTTATGACTGCCAAGACCAAGCGTGAAGATATGAGAAAAGGTATGAATTTAGGAGCGAGCGATTATATTACAAAACCTTTTGAAGAATCAGAATTACTAAGCGCTATTGAGTCTCGATTGAAAAGAAAAGAAATTTATGACAAGAATAAAAATCATGATGAATACACTGTAAATGAGATCACTAATTTTGAAGATATCATAAAATATTTTGGTCATAAAGAAAAATTTATATATCGAAAAGACACACAGGTATATTGGGAAGGTAATAACAGCAATCATATTTTTTATATTATCAAGGGTGAAGTAAAAATTATAAAAAACAGGGAAGATGGGAAAGAATTTATCATTGATATTTTTAGAGAACAAAGATTTTTTGGTTTTACTTCTTTTATTCAAAATATACCCCATAATGAAAGTGCTGTAACCACAAAAAAAACAATTTTAATTAAGATCACTAAAGAAGAATTTTTAAAATTAGTCAAGCAAAATCCACAATTGGCAATTAATTTTTTAGACATTTTGTCAAAAAATTTAGAGGGTGTAAAATCTCATTTATTTCATTTGGTATATAGTTCCGTTAGAAAAAAAACAGCTGACATTTTACTGCAATTAAATACGATCAATAACAATGATGGTACTGTTGAAATTTCTCGTTCAAATTTGGCAAATTTAATTGGGATAGCCAATGAATCATTGATCAGAGCATTAACTGAATTAAAAGAAGATGAAATTATTGAGATCGATCGAAGTTTTATAAAGATCATTAATTTAGAAAAATTAAATAATATTAAATGATCTTGGAGTAGATTGAGTTTTAATGATAAAATTTAAGATTATAAATAAAGTAAAGCATTAACCAATAAAATTTAAAATTATGAAAAATATACTTTTGCCTACCGATTTTTCAGATAATTCAATCAATGCAATTCACTATGCAATAAATTTCTTTAAAGAAGTTGAATGTAAGTTCTATCTATTAAATATTTACAGAATCCCATATGTGGCTCCTGATATGGATAAGACATCTTTTGATGAGTATAACATTGCTGAAATGGAGGAAATTTTGTTAAAGTCATCGCAGGAAAATTTAAAGAAGACAGTTGATCAATTCAAAGATAGAAAAGGTAAAAATCATCAATTTGAAATAATTAGTGATTATAATTTTTTTATTAATTCAGTTGAAAATAATATTAAAAAAAATAATATTGACCTAATAGTGATGGGAACAAAAGGTGCTACTGGTGCCAAAGAAATTTTTATGGGAAGTAATACCGGTGATGTTATTATGAAAACCAATTGTAATGTGTTGGCTGTACCTGAAAATTCAGTTTATCAAAAACCGTTGGAGATTACTTTTCCAACAGATTTTAGAATACCTTATAAAGAAGAAGAACTAGACCAATTGGTTGAAATATCAAAGATACATCAGTCAAATGTCAGAATTTTACTTTTTGATGAAAAAGGTGATTTAGATGAAGAACAAAAATTTAATAAAAAGATATTAGATAAAATTTTTGATAAAGTACCGCATAGTTATCATACCTTAACAAACATAGATTTTGAAGAGGCTCTAAACTGTTTCACGCAAAGTAGAGGTGATGTTGATCTGATAACCATTATTGCAAAACATTATAATTTCTTTCAAAGATTATTTTTTAAACCTAAAGTTGAAGAATTGAGTTTTCACAGCAATATACCTTTATTAGTATTACATAAAACCAAATAATAATATGGATACAACAATTTTTTTAGCCAAATTTTGGGGTTGGTACTTAATAACTTTTTTTGTTTTATTAATTTTTAACCCTAAACGAATTAAACAACTATTTGATTTTACTGGTGATGAAAAATTTATGATAACAACATCAATCTTGGCAATAACCATTGGTTTATTAAATATTCTTGCCCATAATTTATGGGTAACAGATTGGCGTTTGATCATAACCTTATTAGGATGGTTAACTTTTACAAAAGGAGTTACCAGGTTTTCATTTCCTGATGTTGCTACAAAGTGGATTGAAAAGATTGGTTTTAAATGGTTTCAATTTTTTCTTTTTTCACTCTTTATTTTGGGTGTATTTTTATTAAATCAAGCTTATGGATGGGTGCAAATTTAAGTTTTTGTTCAAAAAGCTGACGAGAATCAGTCTTTTTGATGACGAACGTCATTGTTTTGTATTTTTGACTATAATATCTTTGTGCAATATTTATTAAGTGTATTAATTAGTACAATTTAAAAAATTCTATGAAACATAAAAAGGGTTGAAGTGATGGAGATTGATTCAACCGATGTAAGTGAGTGTATTTTTAATTTTTTTACAACGTGATTTGAATACCCGGAAGGAAGGTATTCTATAAAAAAAGGGTAAAGATATAAGCACTTTAAAGGGAACAGAAAGCGAAGGCTTTCTGTTCTTTTTTTTGTGCTATTATTTTACAACTAAATATTTTTGAATTGATAATTATAAATATTCAGATTCTTTATTTTAAAAAATACTGATGAGAATCATTGTTTTTGATGACGAGCGTCATTGCTTCTTAATTTTGTTAAAATTAATTTTGATGAGTTAAATAAATATTAAATTTAAAATGATATCATGAAAAAATTAACTTTAGGTTTATTAGTAATTGGATTTACACTACAATCATTTGCGCAGGTTATCAATGATGGTATGTTGGATGAAGTTGTAGTATATGCAACAAATTATAAGTATTTGACTGAGGCAGGCACTCGTGATGCAGCAGAACCTGTTAAAATGCTTGAACGCAAAGTTGCAGATTTTAATTTAAAAGAATCAGAGTTGTATCAGGATGAATGGGATTATTATAAAGTATCCTTTTATATTCCTGAAGGAAAAATAGTTGCTGCATACGATAAAGATGGAAATATTTTACGAACCATCGAAAAGTTTAAAAATATAAAAATACCCAGATCCGTAGCGAAATCAGTAGCGAAAAGGTTTCCTGGATGGGTGGTATTTGAAGATGTGTATAAAGTTAATTATCACAAAGATAAAGGCGTAAAAAAAATCTATAAGCTAACTTTAGAAAATGGTGATAAAAGATTGAAGGTGAAAACTGATGAAAATGGGAATTTTATAAAATAATTATTAATTTAAAAATTTATAGTCATGACTTTAGTAAAATTTAAAAAACAACGTTTGCCTTGGTATGATACAATGTTTACTGATTTACTCGGTTCAGACAGGTTACTTACCAATGATTTTTTTATGGAAAATAAATGGGTTCCAGAAATGAACATCAAAGAAAACGACAAAAACTTTGATATTGAAATTGTAGCTCCCGGTTTTTCAAAAAAAGATTTTAATATTTCTATTGAAAATGGAGTTCTTCATCTTTCTGCAGAAAAAAAGGAGGAAATTGAAAAAGAAGAAGATAATTACACACGAAGAGAGTTTCGATTCAATTCATTTGAGCGTACTTTAACATTACCTGAAACTGTTAATGAAGATGATAATATTGATGCTACATATAAGCATGGTATATTAAAGTTAATTTTGAATAAACTTCCGGAAAATGTGATTAAACACAAAAAAATCATTGAAATTTCTTAACCTTTAAAATAGGGAGTTTTAACTCCCTGTTTTAACTTAAACAAATATTCCTATGAAATCTAAGCAAATTTTAGAAAAAGATAAAACGAGAAGAAAATTGTATAAGTTAAATAAACAATCATCAGGATGGTTGACAGAATTAGAATTTATGCAGGATGAACAAAAATTCTTAGAACATTTGTTGAGTTCACATTTTTTAGATCTTAGTACTGAGAAATATTATGATGCTGCCAGAAAATTAATCAATAAATTAAAAGAAGTTGAAAATATTGGAAATTCAACGTTTGATACTATTCAAACTCACAACAAACATCTGGCTACATTGATCGAAAGTTTACAACTTAAAGGTAAAAAAGAGTTTAAAAAAGAACACAAACAAATTGAAAAGGACTTTGACACCTATGTCTTAAAATTTAAATATTGTAAAAAGAAAATTTTTAAGATTATAAAAGACATTATGAAAGTCCAAAAGCAAAAATTATTGATAAAAGAGTAATAAAATTTTCATAGAAAAATATTTTTCCTTTAAAATTCCCTTCATATTAATTTGGTGAGCGCATGTTTAAAATATTATTTTTAAATATGCGCTTATTTGTTTTTTCTGTTCAATTTTTAAGAATTTGAGAAGTGATAAAAGAGATGAGTTTGTAATTTGATATAATTCTAATTGTAAAATATCACAGAAAGATAATGTTTTAAATAGAAGAAGGGTGACGAGAATCATCTTTTTCGCTGACTAGGGTCATTGTTTTGTGTAAAAGGGTGGTATAATTTTGATCTATTGATTAAAATCCAGTATTCATTTAAAATTATAAATTATGAAATCTTTAAAAAATTTATTTGTAAAAATGTATAGCCTTTTGCTGCTAATGTTCTTTGCTTTTGCTTGTACTCAAGATGATCCGGTAACTTTAGATCATTTTAATACCGAATTGAATAAAAAAGTGACTGTGGAATATCCTATTTTTTTAGAAGGAATGACTCATTTTACATCGTATGCTTTAAAAGAACATAGAGTGATTGTTAGTGGAGATGAAAATTTCTTTTATTGTGATGCAATTCTTACACATGTTAATGGTCAGAATTATATTCTTGAAACAATAGAAACATTTGCTTTGAATCCTCAAAAAGTAAGGAGGCTAACTTGGCAAGTAAAAATGACCCCTAGTGGACATCTCTCTTTTTCATGGCCTGATCCAGAAGGTGTTCATTTAAAAAAATTTGAATATCTTACAGGATGTATACCTTATGGTGGACCAGGTATAAATGAAGGCACAAATGATTATAAAGGATCTTTTGACGGAAAATATTTTCATGCTGAAACCCACTTTATGGCAAAACAAGAAAAGTTTGGTAATGGAGTGCCTTTCTACAAACCACCTAGATTAACTGAGCTAATAGGAGGTCCTATCAGATTTGAATTTTCTTTTGAATTATATAAAGTTGAAAAATAAATTTTAACCTGATCAATTATTAATAAATTAATCTACAAATGAGTCATGTTCTAACAGGAGTTCGGGGTATGACTCGTTGATAGAAAAATGGCCATAATTCTTAATGAATAATTTTTAAGATTAAAGATTCTAAAGGTTTAAGTTTGATTTTCATATTACCTATACCATTTTCAATATTTAAGTTGATTGTTAACTCACCGTATAATTGATCTGTAAGTTGGTATTTTTTGTTATTAAGATTCCAAATTTTGGTTATAGAATCAGGTAATTTTAAATCAAATTCATAAGTTTTATCAGTATCAAAGTTTGAAATAATAATTAGTTTTTCTTCCTCTAACCAGCGCACGAATGAAAAAACACGATGATTGTAATTTTCTGTATACTCTTTATTATAGTAATGGATCTCTTTATAATCTCCCATTAGTGCACTGCTATTAATGGTGAAATTCAACAAACGCTTATAAAAATTGCGAAGTTCTTTTTCACTTTTAGATAATAAGCCACCATCAAACTTTTTATGATTCATCCATCGTTGATGATGTGGCACACCGATATAATCAAAAATAGATGTTCGTGTAGGTGATCCAAAACCGGCATTTTCAGCTCCCGGTTCACCAACTTCTTGTCCGAAATAGATCATTGTAGGAGAAGTACTAATAGTTGCAGAAACTACCATTGAGGGTTTTCCATTTTCAGCAAAACCGGCAAAATCAGGACTGGCAAGGCGTTGTTCATCATGATTATCTAAAAAATGAAGCATTTGGTGCTCAATATCAGCCATTTCATCTTGTACTTTCGGAATATGATCTGTCCAGCCATAACCTTTTACGATATGTTTAATTGAATCATAAAATGCTACTTTATCATAGAGGTAATCCATTTTGCCGAGGTGAATATAAGGTCGATAAAGATCAGGGTTATAAACTTCAGCTAAAAGGAATGCCTCTGGATTTTTCATTTTAATTGAAGAATTCATATAACTCCAAAATTCTACCGGTACCATTTCTGCCATATCATATCTAAAACCATCAACTCCCTTTGATATCCAGAATAAAGCAATGTCTTTAAATTTTTTCCATGAATCAGGTATATCCTTTCCTTCCCAAAAAGCAAAATGCTCTTTGTAATCTTTATTTTCAAAATCTTTAGGAATTTCTTCAAAATCTTTAGATCCATCAGGTTTAATTCCGTAATTTATTTTAACAGTTTCATACCAATCATTAGCGTCAGGTTGAGCTAAACGCGACCCATTACCTGTCCATTTTGCAGGGTTCTCTTCAAATTTTCCATCTGCTAAATCATATTTTTCACCGCCTAAGGGTTGATATCCATTTTTCCAAACAGGGACTTTAAAACTTTCACCAACGATATAATAAAAGTTATTATTTTTATCATATTCTACATTTTTATTATCATTCGCACCAAAATCATTTACGCCTTCCGGATTATTGGTGCCTTCGTATTTTCTGGCAACATGATTGGGACCGATATCGATAATTACTTTTAATCCGTTTTTATGAGTCCGTTGAATTAAAGCCATAAATTCTTCCATACGTTTGGCAGGATCTACTGCCATATCAGGATCAACACTGTAATAATCTTTAACAGCATAAGGTGAACCTGCACGACCTTTAACCACATCAGGATCATCATTTGTAATCCCATATTTAGTATAATCAGTTACCATTGCATGGTGCAAAACCCCGGTGTACCAGATATGCGTAATTCCCAGATCTTTGATTTTCCGAAGGGCTATATCTGTAAAATCATTAAATTTCCCAACACCATTTTCTTCGATAGTTCCCCAAGGTTTATTGGTAGAATTTTCATTGCCAAATAACCTGGTAAAAACCTGATAAACTACTTTTTTATGTTCTTTTTTTTGTTTTTGCATAACAGGTGTTTCACTTTTAGTTGTACAACTCGAAAATACTATAATAATTCCTATTAAAATACTGTAATTTTTTATTTTCATTTTATGGATTCTTTTCTTCTAATAAAACAATTTTAAAACTGGTTGTTAAATTTACTTTTCCATTTGAAACTTTATATTTTTCACCGGAATAAGCATCGATCAATTCAGTATCATTTTTAAAAATGGAAGCAACATCAATTTCTTTTTCTCCTTTTGGAAGATGTAAACCAACAATAATTTTATCATTGAAACGATCTTTGGTATATGTTCTGCTAAAAATATAGGGCGATTTGGAGATCATTTTATGAACCCCTGCACCAACAGCAGGATGATTATTTCTAAACCGACCAATCTTTTGCCAGTGTAATAATATATCCTGTATTTTTTTATCAGAATTAATTTCATTCCAATTCATAAATGAGCGTAAAGTTGCGTCACCTTCTGTTCCTTCAATGATCAATGATCTGGCAGATTCATCGCCGTAATAAATTTGCGCAGCGCCCGGAGACAACAATAGTTTAATGGCAGATTCATAGCTTTTTGTTCTTTCTTTGTCAAAAGGATCTCCATCATCATGTGAAGATAAATAATTTAAAACGCCATAATTGCTCAATCCACCCTGGAGTTTTTCATTATATTTTGAAAAGATGAATTCACATTCTTTTTGTGCATCATATTTGAATTCAAAATTGATCAAACTATTAAAACCATTTTTAAAATAATCCACTTTTTTATCGCCAAAATCATAGATATTTTCAGAGCTTATTCCATAGCCATAGACTTCTCCAACGAGGTAAAACCCATTGTTATCTAAAACTTTATTAGGATTATTCTTTTTCCATTCCGAAAAAGCAAAATCACATTGATCATTAAATTCTGCCCATACAGATGCTTCAAGATGTTTTACCGTATCAGCTCTATAACCGTCAATTCCAAATTCTGTAATATAATCTGTTAACCATTTAATGATGTAATGGTGTGGAGTTTTAGGATATCCTGTGCGTTCAAAAAATGCATTCAATTCTTCCATTTCTTGCTCATATCGTCCTTCCGCTTTCCATTTTTCGGCTAATGCTACCGGAATTTCTACTTCTTCATCACTTTCAGTAAGTATATCAGGTAAGTTTTTTACAAGTGTACAGGCAGTAGTACCTTTATAGCTTTTATAATCACATTGAGGTTTGGTACGAACCCAATTATCAGGCCAAACCGGATCGATATCAGTAACAGGGCCTGTATGATTGATCACAGCATCTAAAATAATTCTAATTCCATTTTTATGTGCTTTTTCAACCAATTCTTTTAACTCTTTCCCGGTTCCAAAATTTGGGTCTAAAACTGTCCAGTCTTTAGTCCAATATCCGTGAAAACCATAAGTATTTCCGGTTCCTTCATCAACACTTCCGTGGATCTGTTCAACAATAGGCGTAAACCAGATTGCGTTAACACCCAGATCAGAAAAATATCCTTCTTCAATTTTTTTAGTGATCCCTTTGATATCACCACCTTTAAATCCTCTTAATTTTGCTGTCTTTTTTGTACGTTCAAAATTGATATCATTTTGAGAATTTCCATTATTAAAACGGTCGGTCAATAAAAAATAAACAGTTGCATTTTCCCAAATAAAAGGAGTTTCTTGAGAAGTATTTAACGCAACAATTTCTTTTTTAAGAGCTTTATCGCAACTCAATAATAATAAGAGTGAAAATGAAAAAACAAATGATTTAACCAATAAGTTCATTAAAGATTTTGGCAGATAGGGTAAACTATTTTTTCTTTTAAATAGTTGTATTTCTGATGGTAAAGATCTTAATCTCATATGTTTTAATTTAAGTAGTTTTATTTTTTAAACAGCCATAAAACAGCATCTTTAAAATGATTTCTCCACATAGCTTCATTGTGCTGTCCGTTTGGTATTACTTTTTGGGAGATATTATTATAAGGAAAACCATTATTTTTCATAATGTCTATCATTTTTTCCATATCCTTGACTTCGTTTTTACCTTCCTGATCTCCAATGAGGAAATACATTTTTGTATTGCTGATCTTACTATGATTTTTGGCATATTTAAAGCTTGATCTTGAAAACCAAAAAGAAGGAGAAAATACCCCTACTTTTCCATAGATTTTGGGGTATTTTAATCCTGCATAATGTGAGATCAATCCCCCCATTGAGCTCCCAATTATTGCAGTATTCTCCTTATTAGATAAGGTTCTGTATTTTTTATCCACATAGGGTTTTAGATCTTTTGTAATAAAGTCGATATAAGCATCACCTTCACTACCGCCATGTTTTTTATGTATCCAGGGAGAATATTCGTCTATTCTTTTATCACCTCCATTATTGAGACCAATAACAATAAAACCTAAGCCTTTTTCTTCAAAAATTTGATTCAGCGTTTCATCTGCCTGCCATTCACCTGAAAAGGAAGTTTTCTCATTAAACAAATTTTGCCCATCATGCATGTAAATAACAGGATATCTTTTTTGAGAAGTATGGTAATCTGGTGGAAGGTATAGCCATATTTTTCTTTTTCTATTTAGCTGAGGTATATAAAAATCTTCTGCTAAAACAGATACATTTTTAGAGGCAGTGGATTCTTTCAATGAAGAATTTGACCAATTTTGAATACTCAGTTTTACTGTATCATTTTTCTTTTTAAAACTGTAATTCCTATTGCCAATATTATTGCCATTTTTATCTGATTCTACAGTATCCCAATTTCCTTGGGTAAATTTAAAACGGATTGTCTTGGTAGTTTTCGGAATTGTAATAAGATACAGATTATCAGTACTTTTTAATTTGTATTTTTCTTGTCCGCCAGTCCAGTTTTCAAAATCCCCTGAAATATAAATGGAATTATTTTTTGGAGTGTTTTCAGAAAGATGATCTATTACAAAAGTAACTTGTGCATAAAAAGTTGAAGTAATTAAAAGGAAAAAAATATATAAATGGTTAATTTTCATTTTTATTATTTAACTTTAGTAGTAAGAATCGTAACTCCACTTGAATTCAATTTCATTCGCTCTTTCCAGATAAATTCATCTCCGGAAATAACATTTTTTAATTTCTTATTGTCTAAACCAATTTCTTTAAATCTATTCAGATCTAGATTTATTGGAGGTTTATTTTTATTGATTATGAGTACAACAACTTCATCCTTTATTGTTCTAAAAAGTACATAAATACCGTCTATAGGAGAAAAATGTATGGTTTTTCCGTTATGGATCGCTTCACTTGATTTGCGATAATTGAGGATATTTTGTAAGAAATACTGTATTTCTTTTTGTTCTTTCGTCAATCCTT